>CAZBAA010000077.1:0-1616 GCA_964490095.1 uncultured Candidatus Saccharibacteria bacterium | reverse complement strand
TTTTCTTATGTGGCTCAAAGCATTTTTTCCATAGCCAATTTTCCATCGCCATTTGGGTAAAACTTCTTATAGTATTTAGTAACACAAAATCCATATTTGTTATACAAGCCAATTGCGGAGTAATTCTTAGCCCATACCTTGAGGGTTATTTTCTTGCATTTATTAGTGCGTGAGACTTTAATTGCTTTTTTCATTAAAATTTTTGAAAGTCCTTTTTTTTGATATCTTTTAGATATCGCAAAGTAACACAAATATGAGCCTGCTGGCTTATTCTTTGTCCATAAAATATAAGCATGGATTTTCTTGTCTTTTAAGTCATGTTTCATGCGTTCTTTAAATCTCTTTTTTTTCATAGCCATCGGATAACCACTTTCATATTCTATTTTACAAATAATATCAAGATATTCAATTCCTGCTTTTCTTAAAGTTTTTTTGATTTTCATCATTTTTACGCTTTAATGTCTTTACGAAAGCGGAAGAAGGGAGTCGAACCCTCGTCTACGGAGCCACAGTCCGTCGTTCTACCGTTAAACTACAACCGCCATGATATTATACAAGGATATTAGTTTTTAAAGACTTTTATTCGGATTATAGGTAGGTTTTTATTAAATGAGTAATTTATAAGTTTATGAACAGATTCAAATATTACGCTTTCAAGCTATCAGGAATTTGCGTAATTGTGTTTTTGCTTCAGCTTTTAATTCCGGGTTTCACAGAGCTTTTTTTACTAAATGCTGATTCATGGTATCAGCCATGGAGATTTTTGACTGCGATGTTTTTGCATGGTGATATTGCACATCTTTTATACAATATTTTTGCTTTGACTTTGTTTGGAAGTGTTTTGGAAAGATTAGTTAGGACCAGGAAATTTCTTTTTATATTCTTTGTTTCAGGAATATTAGCAAATCTCATAGCGGTTAATTTTTATTTTTCATCTTTGGGAGCTTCAGGAGCAATATTCGGAATTATTGGAGCTTTGATAATTGTCAGACCGATGCTGACTGCCTGGGCCTTCGGAATACCAATGCCTATTTTTATAGCTGGAATTTTATGGGGTGCCGGAGATGCTTTAGGCGCTGTTGCTTTCCTCACAGGAAATCCTATAAGCAACACAGGGAATTTTGCTCATCTTTCGGGAATGATTGTTGGATTAATATTTGGATTATTTTTCAGGGATTGGAGACATCAAGGCATCAAGAGAGAAAGATTTTATGTTGATGAAAGTTCTGTCAGAAGATGGGAAGATAATTGGATGCGATGAAATCAGCTTTTTATTTATAAACCGATAAAATACTTAAAGCTATGAAGTTTCTTTTTATAATTGATAAGAAAAAACCCGAGAGAGTTGCTGTCTTTATAGATGGCAGTAACTTTTACCATAGTTCGAAAAAATTGAAAATTAGCGATAAAGTTAATTTTCAAAAGTTGATTAATGAACTAATTGGAAACAGAGAGTTTGTTAAAGCTTTTTATTACAACTCTCCTTTGGACATTAGTGTTAATCAAGCAATTTATTGGAAACAGCAAAAGTTCTTTAATATTTTAAGAAATATTCCTAAATTTGAAGTAATTTTATGTAAACAAAGAAAGGTTACTAGGAATGGTAAGATTGAGTA
>CAZBAA010000076.1:0-1674 GCA_964490095.1 uncultured Candidatus Saccharibacteria bacterium | reverse complement strand
GAGAATTTTCCCCCACGACAAAATTTTCAAGACATGGGGGCAGAATGCAAAAAGATATAGAACAAAAAAAGGATGAGACAGAGGCTGGAAAGGTGGAATCTGCAAAAAAATAATCAATTATGCAAGTAACAGCAAAATTAAAACATTTAAGAATAACGGCAAGGAAAGTCAGGCAAGTCGCCGATTTGATTCGTGGTAAAAAAGTGGCTGACGCAAAAGTTTTACTTTCTTTTACCGCAAGGAAACCAGTAATCCCGATTTTAAAACTTTTAGTTTCGGCTGTTGCTTCAGCTAGACATAATTTCCAAGTAGAAGAAGACAATCTTTACATATCAAAAATCACAGTAGACGAAGGCCCAACTCTTAAAAGGTGGCATGCCATGTCCAGAGGCCGAGCTTACCCCATTATGAAGAGGAGTTCACATATAACATTATTACTCAGCGAAATAAATCCGAAGAAAGTTGGAAAATCTAAGTCCAAAAGTAAGAAAAATGACGCATAAAATTCACCCAAAATCATTCAGAATAAAAGGCACTGAAGATTGGAATATCAGAGGTTTCTATGGTAGAAAGATGTCTCAGTTTCTTCAAGAGGATTTTTTGATTAAGGAATTTCTGAAAAAAAAGTTGGCAGAAGCATCGGTAGCCAACATTGAGATAGAACATTCAGCTAATTCTTTAAACATTATTATTGAAACAGCCAGACCCGGAGTGATTATTGGAAGAGGTGGCAGCGGAGCCGAAATTTTAAAAAAGATGATAAACCAAAGAATATCTAAGGTAAGAAAAGATAATGCCAAGCGAGAGATAAAAATTGAAATTAGGGAGATAAAAAATCCATGGATTTCAGCTCCTCTGGTTGCCCAATGGGCTGCCCAACAAATTGAAAAACGCTTGCCATTTCGTCAGGTTTTAAAAAGGTCTATAGAGAGAGTTATGAGTAATAAAGAAGTAAAAGGAGTTAGAATGGAGGTGTCAGGCAGGTTAAACGGAGTCGAAATTGCCAGAAAAGAATGGTTGAGGCAAGGCAGATTGCCAAGAAACACTATTAGAGCAGACATTGATTACAGCCAAACAGAGGCCTATTGCACTTACGGAACCATAGGAGTTAAGGTTTGGATATATAAAGGAGATAAGTTTGAATAAATTATGAGCATATTAATGCCTAAAAAAGTTAAACACCGAAAGTGGCACAAAGGAAGTTCAAAAGGCGTTGAAACAAGAGCTACCGAAGTTGTTTTTGGCAGTTTTGGATTAAAATCTTTGGGGACAAAATGGATCACAGCTAGACAGCTTGAGGCCTCAAGACGATGCATAATTAGATATCTTAAAAAAGGGGGCAAACTTTGGATAAGAGTTTTTCCCGACAAACCTGTAACGTTTAAAGGAGCTGAAGTTGGAATGGGTGGAGGCAAAGGAGGCGTTGACCATTATGTTTACCCCATAAAACCAGGCCGCATTATTTTTGAATTAGATGGCATAAAAGAAACAGAGGCCAGAGCTGCATTTAGGGGCGCTGGCAACAAGTTGCCGATTAAAACCAAGTTTGTTAAAAAGGGTGAATAATTTGAATATGAACACTAAAAGCGACTTGTTGCGCAAAAAAGATAAAAAAGAATTAAAAAAATTGGTTGAAGACCACAAAAAGAAGCTTTACAATTTTAGATTTAAATT
>CAZBAA010000075.1:0-1695 GCA_964490095.1 uncultured Candidatus Saccharibacteria bacterium | reverse complement strand
GAAAAACTGGAAAAAAAATTAGCAAGAGAACTTAAAAAAGGTACCAAGGTGGTTTCTGTAGCCTTTCATTTTCCCCATTGGAAACCTGTTAAAATTGATCCCAATGGCCCAATCTATGGCCCTATTTACTTGTATATTAGATAATCTCAAAATCCTCTAAATAATTTAAGCATTACCAAAGTAATTCCTCCGCTTAAAATAACTCCTGCCAAAAGTTGTCTGACATTATGCCTTTTTAGTTTAAACCGAGCCCAAAAAATAATTGGTATTGACAAAAAAAGCCAAAGCACGCTCCAATTAAAAAGAAAGTTAACAATAATTGAGCCTACAGTATTTAAGGCAGTGTGCAAACTAATTTGCCAAAAATATGTTGTTACAACCATAACTGTCAGTATCATAAAAAAAATTAGGCCAAGATTAAATAAAAACTGATTACCAAAATAATAAATTATAACCATGGAAATTAAATAAGCAATCATGCTCATGGATAAGAAAAAAATGCGTTCTTCTTTTTTAGGCAAATCCCATGCGCTGACTTTTTTAAAATGCAAAGATATGTGTATATAAGCTATGGGTATGAATATTTGCAGTAAAAAAAGTAAAGGGAAAAGTATGTATATTTGAAAACTGGATAAATTGCTTTTTAAAAGTCCAATTATTAGAAAAACGGGAAACCAAAAGTGTAACCCCAAAACAACAGACATTATTTTTGCTATTTTTTCCGAATTCATCATCTTGAGTATAACAGAAGACTAATTCTTGATATATATCAATGGGATTTTTACCATTTTATTTAATCCCAATTTTCCAGACACCCTTTTCCCTAAACGCAGGGATTGTCTGGCGTTTGGCAGCATTTAAAATTACAGGAGCCGGTTTATTCAGTTTTGCCGCATATTCTGTTGCCTCAATAATTTTTTGTCCTTTTAAATAAGCTACCCTTTTATGCAAAGCCTCCAACAAGGCAAGAGAAATTATTCTTTCCATTATTTTGGATATTTTTTTATCGCGATACTCACCAAATGAACGGTAATAGATTTGTTTTTCTTTATCACGAATAATTATGCTGGGAAAACCCAACTCGTATAATTGATAATTTATCAGCACTCTGCCTATTCTGCCATTTCCGTCATTAAACGGGTGTATTGTTTCAAAAATCAGATGGAACCTGGAAATCTTCTCTATAAAATAACTGACATTATCGCTTGAATATTCAATTAAAGCCTCTTCCAGCAATCGCTCTATATGTTCCGGAGCAACCGCAACAAAAGTTCCTATCCGTACGTACTCCCCTTTTTTACGCAATCTCCCCGCAATACTTTCATCAATGTTACCAAGAAGCATCTGGTGCAAAAGCAAAATAATCTCTTTAGTAAGCTCTTCAGAAGATTTAATGTGAATATATTCCATAACCCGTACCAGATTTTTAGCTTCATATACTTCACGCAGACTAACATTCTTTGACACCTCCATTTCTAAAAGTATCTTCTCTGTTTCTTTTAGGGTGAGAGTCGAGTTTTCGATGGCATTGGAATTATAAACACTTTCCGGAATTTCGGCTTCGTCAATAATTTTAAGCAAAGAACCTTTACCTATCTTTAGATAGTCATATTCTTTTTTGAGAATTTCTATTTTTTTCTGAAATAAAAGCGGGGTTGACCCGATCAAGTTTTGCTTTGCAAAATTTGTGCGGGT
>CAZBAA010000074.1:309-1702 GCA_964490095.1 uncultured Candidatus Saccharibacteria bacterium | reverse complement strand
CAGGGCTCTGATGAAGAAAAATCTTCTGCTTTTTACACTTTATATTACTCCCTTTTCGCGATATTAAAATTAATGGCGCCAATATCTCCTTTTATAACAGAAGAAATTTATCAAGCGTATTTCAAAAAATATGAAAACAAAAACTCAATTCACATTTCAGACTGGCCAAAAGAGATTAAAATATCAAAAAAGAAAAATGACGATAAAGTCTGGAATAAACTCCTTGAAATAATAAGCAAAGTCAGGCAGAAAAAATCAGAAGCCAAAAAATCAGTAAAAACCCCTGTTATTTTAACCTTGTCTCCAGAAGACAGCAAATTATTAAAAGGAATTATTACTGATTTAAAATCAGTAATCTCCGCGCAAGACATTAAACACGGCTCTTTTGATGTCAAATTTCTTTAGTTTTACCAATCTTTATTAACCCTTCATATTTAAAAGGAAGTTGAACTCTCCAAGAACAAAGTTCTTGGGGCCTCAAAAACTAAAAGTTTTTGAAGTCAAGAAACCATAGGTGTCTTAAGCATGGACGCAGAAGAAAAAAAACGCCGGGAATTAGAAGACATTATTCAGCTATTGGAAAATATTAAGGGCAGTCATACTGAATTAGTTACTGTTCTAATCCCCGCAGGTACAAATATTCATCATGTCTCAAATCAATTAACAACAGAAGCAGGTACAGCTGAAAACATAAAATCCAAGGCAACAAGAACAGCAGTTGTCACGGCATTAGAAACAATTATCAGAGAACTAAAAAATTACAGGCAGACTCCTAAAAATGGCTTGGCAATTTTCTGCGGAAATGTTTCTGAAAAGCCGGGAATTCAAGATATTCAAATTTGGGCAATAGAGCCTTTCAATCCTTTAAATGTCAGGCTTTACAGATGCGACAAAAGTTTTGTTCTTGAGCCATTAAAAGAAATGCTTGAAACGCAGGAAATTTACGGATTACTGGCAATTGACAGAAGAGAGGCGACTATTGGACTGTTAGAAGGGAAGCAAATTAAAGTTATAAGAACTCTAACGTCAGGTGTCCCGGGAAAGATCAGGGCCGGAGGCCAAAGCGCTGCCAGATATGAAAGGCTAATAGAAGGGTATGCAAAAGAATTTTTCAGAAGAGTTGCAGATTCAATGAAAGAGATTTTCTTTGAAATGCCAAAGCTTAAGGGTATTTTAATCGGCGGCCCAATTCCCACAAAAGAAGAATTCCTTGAAGAAGGCCAATTAGTCACAAAATTAAAAGAAAAAGTCATAGCTATTAAAGATATCGGCTATACAGACGAGCACGGCTTGAAATTATTAGTTGAAGCATCCCAAGAAGATTTGGCACATCAGGAGTTCATAAAAGAAAAAGAAATTATACAAAAATTTTTTGAAACTCTTGGAAAGCACA
>CAZBAA010000074.1:0-299 GCA_964490095.1 uncultured Candidatus Saccharibacteria bacterium | reverse complement strand
CCCTCTTTCCAGGGCAAGCTTTATTGCTTTCAAAAGACCTTCCAAAAGAGCAAATCAAACTCCTTGAAAGCAAGGCCGAAAACATCGGCGCAAAAGTTTTCTTAATTTCCAAGGAAAATCAGGAAGGCATTCAATTCTATAATCTGACAAAGGGAGTCGGGGCTATTTTGAGGTTCCAGATTGAGTAACTGCCATTTGCGAAGAGCCAACTCAACCATTCAACCAAAAGATTTAAATAAAGTTATACCCCGTGTATACCATGAAAGATCAGCAAATTCCCATACCTGTTAAACTGACAA
>CAZBAA010000073.1:0-1857 GCA_964490095.1 uncultured Candidatus Saccharibacteria bacterium | reverse complement strand
AGGTTTTCAACAATCCCTCAAGGGACGAAAGCGAGGGCGAAACCCTTAGAGTTTTGTTCAAAATAAAAAGAAAGGGCAGATGCAATAAAAATTGCTATGAGTAAAAAAAGATTATTATTAACAAGGCCTGACTTCCAATTCGGCAAATCCCTGCCAGTAGAATTCTTTTTTAGTATCTAAATCGGTAAACCACATCGAAAGAGAATCGGCATCTGCGTATTTAATCTTGGCATTTGTTACTTCCCTAATTTGCTTCCCGCCGCTGTAAGTTCTTAAAGTTCCGCATTCATTTGTCACAGACTCATAATTTACGTTCTCGTAAACTCTTTCAAAAAAACCGCAGCCAGTTAAAGGTATAGATACCGCCAAAGCTGCCAGCGTTCCCTTAATTGCTTTTCTCATAAAAAATTCAGAAAATGTCTATTTAAAAGAATTTGTATATTTCAGTTAAGCTTAAAAATCTTCAATTTCTCTGTTTTTCGTAAGCCAGGCAGCCAACTTCGGGACTTGCTTTTGAATAAGCAAATTTCGCAACAAATCGAAATTAGTTCTGAGGAAGGTCCGCCCACCAAATTAAAGGCCGCCGTCGAAAGACGGGCATTGCGAAGTGCAGCTCTGGTACAGAAACGCCACAGCCCTCGCCGAACTATGAAGCTTGCGCGGAGTTTAGACGCGGGGGATTTGATGAAACGGGCATCTCGGCCGGTGCAACCCTTTAAGGGGCTTAGTGGAATGTTGGCAGGTTCGGTCTGCATTTGACGGCGAACCACAGAAGGCGGCCTATCCTGGCTTACACCCAACATATTTAAAAAACATTGATCATTCAATTTTTTGGAGACCCAAGGCTGAAAATTCCCACTGGGATAAAGGGCAGGTAGCTCAGTGGGAGAGCACATGATTGTCTGATCAATCTGATTGGATGATGTGAAACTGAAGCTCATGGTGTCGGGAGTTCGATTCTCTCCCTGCCCATCATTTTACTCAGAATATTCTAACGCCCTATTAAGTTTGTACTGATTTGAAAAACTTATTTCTTTCAGCCATCTCTTGAGATTTTCTCTTCCATATAAAGGCACCCTATAAGCTGGAAGTTTGCTTGTTTTTGAGGTAGACTTTCTTATATTTCCAACCCTAAATCCTCTTTCAAGCAAAATATCCCTCAATTGATTTGCAAGAACTATACTCGTAGTGGTTATTTCCATTGTAGGATATCTCTTTACCCTAGGTTTTTTAGATACAAAAACAGTGCCGTCTGTATCCATGATGCCCCTAATAGTACATTTAGCTAAATTCCATTGATTAACTATCTCTCTTGGAATTGTAACTTTCTCAGACTTTCCCCTTCCATAAGAAAGCTTTAATTCTTTAATAAAAAAATCAGAAATCTTCTTAGACCTAAAAACCATTCTTAAGCCCCTTTCCCTAATTTTAAATTTAACATCTTTTTTCCATTCTCTCTTGATTAACGTTTTAAGTCTTTCAAAAAGTTCAATGTCTGTTTTTGGATTCCCTGTAAAGCCAATTTGAAATTTGTTCCCCTTTCTGTAAACATGCCCATCACCAATATAAATTCCTACAACTTCCGCCATTCTAGGAGTTATTTTCATTTTGCCTTTTCTATTTCAACCCTAAGAACATTTCCTTCTTTTAACTTTAGAAGTTTTACAATTTCAGCAGGTATGTGAATTGCTAAACTTGTTCCGCTTTTTCTTATGCTCTTAATAAATTTTTCCCCCATAATATTTTATAATATTATGTAATATATAAACTTTTCTTCTCAGAAAAACCCGAAAATTCCGGCAACAATGACCAAAAGCCCGAAGGTGATTACGAAAACGCCAAACCTGACTTTTTTTG
>CAZBAA010000072.1:0-1873 GCA_964490095.1 uncultured Candidatus Saccharibacteria bacterium | reverse complement strand
TGGCACCTTTCTATCGCCAACAAGTTCTACTATGCCCAAGAGCTCAAAAAAAGCCGCATACCTATTTGGAATCCGCACATCGGAACCGGCTACCCAACACTGGCAGAAGGCCAAACGGCTATTTTTTTCTTGCCAAATCTTTTCTTTTTCAGGACATTACCGTTCGTCTGGGCTTACAATTTGACACTTGTTCTATCTTTCTTGACGGCAGGGTGGGGAGTATACATGTTTTGCCGATCCCTTGGCCTATCTAAACTTGCTTCAACCTATGCAGGAACAATTTTTCCATTGGGAGCTTTTTTTGTCTTTCACGTCCAGCACCACAATCTTTTGCAAACAGCCTCACTCATGCCCTGGCTCTTTTGGGCAACAAATGAGTTTTTGGTGAAAAGAAAAGTTATATTCTTACTAGCTTTGAGTTTTATCTTCTCTCAACAAATCTTCGCCGGCTTCCCGCAATTGACATTTTACAGCCTTGTTGCCTTATGTATCTATATTTTTATTAAATCGATATTGGCAAAACTAAACACACTGAAAGTTTTTTTAATCACAATTCTAGCAGTCATTCTAGGTTTTGGCATATCAGCAATTCAGATCTTACCGTCTTATGAGTTTTTCAAAATATCTGCAAGAGACCTTAGCCCTGCAAAAGTACTTGGGGATTTTCCGTACAACTTTAAAAATCTTCTTCAATTTTTAAATCCATTTATACTAGGTTCCCCAAGAAACGGTACTTATCCTGAGTGGAAACCGGAACAGTGGGGTATATTTTGGGAAAGTACAGCCTACGTTGGACTTATACCTCTAGTCACTGCGCTTGCTGTATTGTTATTAGTATTTTCAAAGAAATTAACGTCAAAACCATTAGTCATCATATTCACCTTTATTTTTATTACCTCAATTATATTGACTCTGGGCAAAAACACACCTTTTCAAACTATTTTCTCTGTTCCTCCTTTCTCGTTATTTAGAGTACCTTCCAGATTCCTTCTCGTTACACAATTCAGCCTTACAATATTGGCGGCAATTTATATGCAGAAATTTTACAAAAGAAAAATCATAGCGTCGCTTACAATATTTGCCGCCATCCTCAATTTGTTCTGGATTCTTTTTAACTACAACCCGGCTGGAAGTGCAAAAACATGGTTTAAAGAACCAGAAACGGCTAATTTTATCAAAGCAAACTACACAGGGAGAATTTATAATATGGGCGCGCATACAAAATGGAACGACAACTTTTTAAATTACGGTTGGCAAGATACAAGTTATTATTTTTTCGCCAGAAATAGCTTAAGCCAAAATTCAAATCTAATTTTTAACCTTAGCCATTTTTCAGCGTATGAGAGTCTTCTTTCGGAGCGATACACATTTTTAACAAGCTTGATAAGTTTAGGCACTAAATTGGAAGAAAATAATACAACTTTTACAAATACGTCAAAAAATATACTCAGAGCAAACAACGTAAGCCACATTGTCTCTCCGAGGGTAATTCTAGATGCCGAAATTAACAAGGTTTTTGAAATAACGAACAAAGAGGGCAATATATTTAATGTGTATAAATTGGCAAATACACTGGAACCTTATTTTTTTGTTCCACGGTACAAAGTTGCTCAAAAAAAATCAGACCTTTGGAATATTTTTAATGACCAAAACGTTGACATAAAAAACGAGGCCGTTTTAGAAGAAGATCTTGGATCTTTTAATTTCGGATCGAATAACAACGTAATAAAAACGATTTACGCTGAGCCTGAATACACTAAATTAGAGATACTGACTGAAAATGACTCTTTATTAATCATTAACGAAAGTTATTATCCGGGATGGCGAGCTTTTATTAATGGGAAGGAAACAAAAATACACCCCGCTAACGTAA
>CAZBAA010000071.1:0-1946 GCA_964490095.1 uncultured Candidatus Saccharibacteria bacterium | reverse complement strand
AGATTAAAATTGTTGAGATTTAAAAGAGATTTTGACTTTGTTTTTGGGAAAATTGACCGATTTTTCAACGAGGCGACAGTGTCGCCTAAAGACGAAATAGTTTTCATTTTCAAGAAAAAGACCTATACTACAATATCTAAAGTTTTAATTATTACGAAATAAACTAATATGGCCGTTTCTAAACAAAAAAGAAAGAAGCAAAAATCGAAAGCTCAAAGAGGCAATTTCGATTACATTCTGCTGTTAATCTACCCGCAATATCCAAAATTTTACATTGAAAGACCAGACGCCCTGCAATTAATAAAAGAGTTTGAGAGAACCATAAAACCAAATTCAAAGTTGCTGGTTGTTTTAGATTCCCCCGGTGGAGACATTTATACTGCTGTGAAAATGGTTGACACCATCAGATCAAAATTCCCATCTGTAAAATTCGCGATCCCTCTCTACGCTAAAAGCGCGGCAACGTTAATGAGTTTATCGGCAGATGAAATAATAATGTCTCCGCAATCAGAATTGGGGCCGCTAGACCTTCCTTATGAACACCCGCATTTAGAGGGAGAAATGATTTCGGCGTACGATGTTGTAAGGTCAGTTGAATATCTACAAGACCTCGCTATTCAAAAGGCCCTTGATGACATAGGAGTTAAAATAAGGAAGGGTGTTGGATTAAGTCGTAAAGATTCTGTTGCAATGGCAATAAAGTTTGCTACGGATTTAGTAACGCCGATTTTATGTAAAGAAGACCCTCGTGTTATTTATGTTTGTTTCCGATTACTTTTGATTTCTCGGATATACGGTACAGAATTTTTAAGAGATTATATGTTTAAAAATGCACCGAATTATATTCGTCGGGAGCAACCATCAAAAATAACATACAGGTTGATATGGGAGTACCCAGACCATGGTTTTTCAATTCGTAGGGTAGAAGCTAAAAAAATCGGTTTATCTATTAGGAACGCGGAAGGTTTTTCTGACTGGGAGTTAGTCTGGAAATGCTACAACATTTTTATGAATTCTGAAACAAAGATTATCAAACTTTTAAATAAAGAAGAATTTTCTAAGTTGCTTAACTAATATGTTAAAAAAAGACGAGAAACAACTTCAAGAATTAAAAGAAGCAGAGGCTTCTAAAAAAATAGCGGAGGAAATTTTTGAGCGTTACCAAAAAGGATTGGAAGATGTAAAAGTTGAACCAAAATCAAAAGCCGATAAACAAGAGAAGAACAACACCAAGAACAAAAACAGGAAAGCCTCTATATGGTAGTTTTATTTAAAATAATCAGCAAAAAAGTATGAATTATGAATGAAGCACAAAACAAAAGGGTTCTTGATGCACTGCGTAAAATCGAGATCGCTTTGGAAGAAATTAAAGACTTGTTTCCCCTCATTCCTGCGGGACAAATTAAAATTAAGGTGGCAAACCCTAAATATACTGAACCGTTAAAAATTTTGAAACGAGTCAATGGTATAATAAAAAACCTTGATGAAAGTAACGCTGAAAGGAAGTTAAAAAGTTTATTGGAGTTTCTGGGTGTTACATTGACCAAAAGAAGAAATTGAAGATTACCTTTTCTGCTGCGCGGTTTGGTCAAGGCGAGCGGGCAAAAAAAATGGTTCGGCTAGC
The DNA here is from genome assembly GCA_964490095.1 of uncultured Candidatus Saccharibacteria bacterium. GTDB lineage: Bacteria > Patescibacteriota > Minisyncoccia > Minisyncoccales > Staskawiczbacteraceae > JACPYG01. The sequence goes on along the minus strand of CAZBAA010000071.1, from coordinate 322 downwards.
CCACCACAAGTTAGTAAAATAAATTTATGAAAATTTTGGCTTGGATATTTATTATTTTAGGAACCCTTTCTTTGTTTGCCGCGCTTACAAATACTATTAATTTATGGACTTCTTCGCCTGGAGGTTTTGAAGATTGGTGGATGGATAGGAAAATAAGAGATAAATTTTATATAAATTCTGTTATAGATTTTATTATTGCGGGATGGTTATTTAGTCGAATGAAAGCTCGAAAAATAATTAAAAAATCCCAATAGATAACTTTGTATCTAACGGGACAAGTAAAATTATGGAGTTAGTTCTCAATAAAGAAAAATTTGATGCT
>CAZBAA010000070.1:0-1974 GCA_964490095.1 uncultured Candidatus Saccharibacteria bacterium | reverse complement strand
ATGCCGGTATCCACGTTACCAGCGTTCACCCTGAGCTAGGATCAAACTCTCAAAATAAATTGCCAGTTAAGCACTGGCAGGCTTATTCGAAACAACTTTAAAAAACTAAATAAATTTTCAATGTGCTGGTATCTTCCAAAAAAATACCCGCGAAGATAAACAAAAAATTTGTATACCTTCGCGGATATTCAACGCACTGATTTTAAATGAAATGGTTACATAAAATCAATTATTTAATACCACCATTACACCATTTACTTTAATCTAAATAAACTTGTTGTCAATAGTTCGATTACATTCTGAGGTTTTTGTGCCACCAATTATTTACAACAATTTCATCGTCCTTACTCAAATCGTGACCTCCCTTATGCCAGTGAAATGTTACGTTTGCGTGAAGCGACTTCAAAATTTCGGCGAGTTTTTTGGAATCTTGCGGAGCATCAACCAAGTCATCAGTTGCTCCAGAAATAAAAATAGATACTTTGTTTAGATTGGGAGGCGGTGTTGGTAAGGGCAGTATTAATGTACGAAGAAGAATAGCCCCTTTTAATAATAATGGCTTATATAAAATCAAAAAGGCTGCCATATTTGCTCCATTTGACCAGCCTAGGGCATAAATATTTCTCTTATCAAAATTATATTTAACACCGATATTTTTAATAAATCCTGCAATATCGGAAGTTCTTTTTTTTATATCCTTAGCATCAAATCCACTTTTGTAAAAACGGGTCATACCCTTTTCGATAATATTTCCCCTAACACTTAATATATTTGCTTCCGGTGCAACCGATTTGGCAAAATTAACTAAACTTTTTTCATTTCCTCCCATCCCGTGAAAGACTAATAAAGTCGGTGAATTGGTTTTATTAGAAGGAATATAGATATGTTTAAAATTCATTTTTTATAACAGTCTATTATTAATTACCATTTTCCACTCCCATACACCCGTGTATGGGAGTGGTAATACTTATTTCTGCCACACAATGAAGTCATCTCCGAGATTTGAACTCGAGACCTACTGTTTATCCCCCACCTTCTAAGCCGAGAAGAGGATTCGAACCTCCGACCTGCTGTTTACAAAACAGCTGCTCTACCGCTGAGCTATCTCGGCACTTGATATAAATCTATTTTTTCTTTCCGTTCTCTTGTTGAGCTTTTTTTCTTATTCCGTGCAAAAGATTATCAACCCTTGCCTCAACTTTTAATGTCATAATTTTAACCCAAGATAGAAATTTGTGTAAAATAATTTGCTTTGAAAACAAAGAATAAATTTCCTTGACTTTGTCCTCTATCTTTAAGATAAACCTGGCTTTGGGCAGGCCGTGGCCGCCATTTTTAGGCAACTCAACTAAAATAGGAATCTTCTTGTACAAGATAAAAACTATTGCCAATGTAGACCCCAAAAAAATAATTGTTGCAATTAGTTGTATCATTTTATAATTCGTACCTGGTAAACCTTTTTACCTCAATATTTTCACCCATCTTGGCAATAATATCTTCAATCAGGTTTTTAATGGTTTTTGAGTCGTCTCTTATCCAGTTTTGCAATAACAATGCTTCACCATTATCGGGATTCATTGCCGCTATTTGCAAACAGATTTCGTGAGCTAAATTTTTAAACTCTTTGGATTTGGCGACAAAATCTGATTCACACCTTATATCTAATATTACACCAGTTTTTAAGTTTGGATGAATATAGGACTCAACAATACCTTGCCCTGTTTCTCTAACTAGTTTTTTTTGAGCCAAGGTTTTGCCCCAAGTTTTTAAAATTTCTTTAGCTTTTTTTTTTTTTCTTTGTGATTGCTCTAAAGCTTTTTTAATCTCAGCTAAAGAAACCCCTGTTTCCTCTCTTAACTGTTTGATTTGGCTAATGTTGATCATTGTGAATTCTTAATGGTTTGGGAAACTTTATCTAAAATATATTTTACGGACGAAATTGCATTGTCGTTGGCCGGTATTGGGTAATTTGCC
>CAZBAA010000069.1:0-2035 GCA_964490095.1 uncultured Candidatus Saccharibacteria bacterium | reverse complement strand
TCAAAAGTTTGAAAGCGGCGCGGACTTAATACAACTCATAACGGGAATGATTTTTGAAGGGCCGCAAATAGCGGGAGATATCAATTATCAGCTGGCTCAATCGGTTGTTGATTAAATTTCAAAAATATTATTAAATAAAGTATTATGACAAGAGGTTTTGCGATTTTAATAGTTGTTGCGGTGGTCGCCGTTTTTTTGGCAGCCGGCGGCTTGTTTTATCTTTCTTACCAGAGGCAGGGGATCAATCAAGAAGCTAATCAGTTAGAAAATCAGCAAGTTGAGGCGGGCAACGAGCCGGCAATGCCAATTAATGAGGTCTCGGCCATGCTGCTTGACTTTAATAAAGCCGATTATGACAAAGCGTTAGTTTCTGACAAACTTATTGTTCTTTATTTTTATGCCAATTGGTGCCCAATTTGCAGAGAAGAATTCCCCATAATGCAAAATGTATTTAATGAACTAAATACAGACAAGGTAATTGGTTTTCGGGTTAACTACAATGATAACCAAACCGATAATGACGAAATAAATCTTGCTCGCCAATTTGGGGTTGCTTATCAGCACACAAAAGTTTTTATTAAAGATAATCAAAGAATTCTTAAGTCGCCCGAAGGTTGGGATGCTAACCGCTATAATACAGAAATTAATAAAGCTTTGGCTCAATAATACATGACCTCAGGCCTTATTGCCGGAGCATTTTTAGGCGGGATTGTTTCTTTCTTGGCTCCCTGTGTGCTTCCTATAATACCGGGTTTTTTGGCCTATCTTGCTGGCACCAGTACTGCTAGTACCGGCTCAAAGCGCAAAGAAATATTTATCAACAGCGTTTTTTTTGTTTTGGGCTTTTCAATTGTTTTTGCCCTTTTAGGAGTGCTCTTAAACACAATTCTTGATAGAGTTGCCTACGACGCCCAGGTTTGGCTTGCTCGTATTGGAGGAATAATGATAATTTTCTTTGGCCTTTATTTAGTCGGCCTCATTAAAATTCCTTTTTTGGAGCGCGAGCACAAAATTAAAGTAAAATTTTCCGCCGAAGATGGATCCGCCTCTGACAGAAAATTTCGTTATGCCACTTCGTTTTTCTTTGGTTTGGCATTTGCTACTGGTTGGACGCCCTGCGTTGGGCCGGCGTTGGGAGTTGTTCTCGGCTTGGCGGCAACACAGCCTGGCTCGGCTTTTTTTCTCCTCTTAACTTACTCTTTGGGGCTGGGAATTCCGTTTTTAATCGTTGGCGCTTTTACGGGTCAAGCCGCAGGGTTTATCGGCCGTAATGCGTTTTTGTTTAGATATCTCAATATCATCTTTGGAATTATTTTGCTTTTGCTAGGTGTTCTCATATTTACTCAAAAACTTTCCTTGATTGCCAATTTTCAGTTTCTTGAAAATCTATTGCCAAAATAGAAAAAATAATATTAAATAAAAGAAAAAAACATGTTTGAGCAATTAGCACAATATAATAGTTTGGGTCTTTTAGCTTTGCGCTTTTCGATAGCGGCAATTTTTATTTATCACGGTTTGCCAAAACTTAAAAACGCCAAAGGTATGGCGCAAGCAATAGGTTTTCCTACCGAAGCCGTATTCGCGCTCGGCGCGGTGGAATTATTGTCGTCTGTTGGATTGATTCTTGGTATTTACACGCAACTTTCCGCCTTGCTTTTGGGGATTATTATGGTCGGCGCGATTTATTTTAAGGTGGCCAAGTGGAAAGTTCCTTTTGCCGCGATGGACAAGACCGGTTGGGAATTCGACCTTATTCTGCTGGCTGCCAGCATTGTCATTTTAGTTAGTTAAGGCAAATAAGCCGATGTAGCTCAACAGCAGAGCAACGGTATCGTAAACCGTAGGTTGTCGGTTCAAATCCGACCATCGGCTCTTTTTTTATTTGAGAAATTGTGATAAGTTAAAACAATAATGGAATATGGATGAAAAAGTCAGTAAAATTGAAGAGTTAAAAAATAAACTCCATCATTTGATGGACTGTCTTTGATGTTGAAGAAAAAGAAAAGAGGTTGGAAGCTTTAGAAGAGAAAACTGC
>CAZBAA010000068.1:0-2150 GCA_964490095.1 uncultured Candidatus Saccharibacteria bacterium | reverse complement strand
ACCCCGACCGTAAGCCCCGATTTAATCGGGGTAAGGTCGTGGGTGCGGGGTTTACTTAAAGTCGCCAATTTTCTATAATCAAGATTAATTATAGTAGATGCGACTAATCAATGTCCAATATGCAAACATCTAATTTCCAAAAACACACAAGTAAAAATCCCATTCAACAATTTCTCATTAATAACTTTAACAATACCCTTATTAAATCAATAACTCCCTTACATGTAAAAAATGTTCTTGATGCTGGATGCGGAGAGGGATTTTCTCTATATGAGCTCAGTGCGTATAATATTGGAGAAAAACTCGAGGGAATTGATTATTCAAAGGAAGCGATTTCAATTGGCAAAAAATTATTTCCCAATCTTTCATTAAAGCAAGGCAGTATTTATAACTTACCATATAAAGATAACTCGTTTGATCTTGTTCTAAGCACAGAAGTTCTTGAACATTTGGAAGATCCTAAAAAGGCATTACAAGAAATCCTGCGAGTATCCAAAAAACATATTCTTGTTTCTGTTCCAAATGAACCATTTTTTATGATGAGTAATTTTTTGCGGGGGAAAAACGTGATGAAATTTGGAAATGATCCGGAGCATATCCAGCATTGGACTATTTTTTCTTTTCTAAAGCTAATGAAAGAACATAAAATACAAATAAAAACTGTAAAACTTCCATTTCCTTGGATTATGATTTTGGTAGAAAAATAAAAATTATTTATCAGAAGAGTATTTTAAAAGAGGTTCTGTACGGTTGTTTTGAGAAAGATTAATAATAAGATCTGCCAAAAAGCCTGTAAACAAAACTTGAAGACCGGAAATAATCAAAAGCATACCTAGGAAAAGAAGAGGCCTTCTTCCGATTGCATGTCCCTGGAAATGAATAATAGATAAATAAATCGATATTAAAATTCCAAAAAACAAAAATAAGCCTCCAACAGCTCCAAAAAAATGTAAAGGCTTTCTGCTATACCTTGTTAGAAAAAGCATTGTAAAAATGTCGGGCAGATCTTTCCAAAGTTTAGAAAACCCGTATTTTGATTTACCAAATTTTCGCTTGTCATGCTCAACAGCCACTTCGGTAACTCTAAATCCTTGCTCGTGCAATAGAAGAGGAATAAATCTATGCATTCCCCCATAAAGATTTAGGTTTTTCGCAGCTTCTTTGGAATAAAGCTTTAAACCGCAGTTGTAATCATGGAGCCGTAATCCCCAAAAAAACCCTGCCAAAAAATTAAATAACCGAGAAGCAAATACTTTTGACAATGAGTCCTTACGTTTTCTCCTCCATCCGCATACCACATCCCAATTTTCTTCTTTTGCTTTCTCGAGAAGTTTGAAAATTTCTTTTGGTTTATCTTGCAAATCCGCATCCAGAGTTACAATTATATCCCCTTTTGCTTTTTGAAATCCAAATGTTAAAGCTTCTGCTTTACCTTGATTTTTACGAAACGAATAAGCTTTTACTTTTTTATCTTTTGCCGCAATTTCTTTGAGAATCTTTAAGGAATTATCCGTAGATCCATCGTCAACAAAAATAATTTCGTAGGAACTCTTGATTTTTTCCAATGCTACTATCAACTCCTTGTAAAAAGCGCTTAAACTTTCTTCTTCGTTAAATACAGGAATAACAACGCTAATCATAATACTAATTATAGATTTTATCACTTTTTTTAACTTTAAGCCAAATGGAACTTGACTTTATGTTAAAATAGTTTAAGTAAATATGAGTAGCCCCGAATTAAAATTTATTGCTTTGGTAAGACATGGAGAATTAGATAATCCTAAGAACATTGTTTACAACAGAGACTCGGCAATGAAACCCGAAGATATTATTCATATTAGTAAAGCTGGAATAGACCAAATGAGAGAACTAGGAGAATCACTAAGAGAGCGTAAATTTATTGTAACAAGAATTTACACAAGCCCGCAAACAAGAACCATGGAATCATCGGAAGAATTAAATAAAACCCTTGGAGGAGTAACAATAATCGTGGATGATGATATCGATGAAGCGTTTGCGCCCGGCCCATATCTTGAAGGAATGAATATGGACGAATTCTCGAAAAACAAAATAAATGTTTATGATGAAAATGTATGGGAGAAATACAACCACGAAAAACCGTCTAATATCATTGAAAGAATACAAAGAAC
>CAZBAA010000067.1:0-2193 GCA_964490095.1 uncultured Candidatus Saccharibacteria bacterium | reverse complement strand
AGATTTACAATTTTAGGTTGAAAATTTCGTCAAATAAATGAAAAAATGGAAAAGATATTAGCCGACTAAAAAGAGAAATAGCCAGAATTTTGACCATATTAAGAGAAATAAAATAGTAATATGCCTAAAAAACAATTGAAAGGTATTGTGGTTTCAGATAAAATGCAAAAGACGGTGGTGGTTAGGGTGGAAAGAATTAAAGAGCATCCGAAATATAAAAGGAGATATAAAATCCACAAAAAATATAAAGCCCACGATGAAAATAAAGATTATCGCGTTGGCGACAATGTTGTTATTGAAGAAACGGCCCCTATGTCAAAAGATAAACATTGGAGAGTAATACTTAAAAAATGATACAACCAAGATCAATGCTAAAAGTTGCAGATAATAGCGGCGCCAAAATCATTCAGTGTATTGGCGTGCTTGGCGGTACCCGTAAAAGGTATGCCCAGTTGGGCGATATAATCGTAGCTGCTGTCAAAAAAGCAGAACCGAGAAAGTTAGTCAAGAAGCACGAGAAAGTTAAGGCAGTAATTATTAGGCAGAAAAAAGAATACAGGAGAAATGACGGTTCTTATATTCGCTTTGACGACAATGCAGTTGTAATTTTAGGCGAAGGCAAGCTGCCTAAGGGCGGAAGAGTTTTTGGTCCAACGGCTAAAGAATTGAAAGATAAGGGCTTTGATAAAATAGCCATGATGGCTACAGAATTGTTATGAAGGTTAAAAAAGGCGACACAGTTTTAGTGACAGCAGGTAAAGACAGAGGCAAGGTGGGAAAAGTAATAAAATCTTTTTTGAAAGAAAAAGCAGTTTTGGTTGAGGGCGCTAATTTGAAGAAAAAACATGTTAAAGCAAAAAAACAGGGCGAAAAAGGTCAAATTATTGCCAGCCCCATGCCTTTTAATGTTTCTAATGTAAAAATTGTCTGTCCAAAATGTCAAAAGGTAGTGAGAATTGGTTATATCGCTGAAAAAGGAAAAAAGTTCAGAGTTTGTAAAAAATGTAAATCACAAATATGAAGTTGAGCTTGAAAGAAAAATACCGAAAGGAAGCGGTGCCGCAAATGCAGAAAGTTTTTGGTTATAAAAACACAATGGCAGTGCCGAAGATTTTAAAAGTAGTGATAAACACTTCTTTTGGCAAAACAGTGGCAACTAGAACATCGGGAGAAAGAGAAAAGATTCAAAATCTGATTGCGCAGGATTTGGCTCTTATTTCTGGGCAAAAGCCCAAATTAGTAAAATCTAAAAAGTCAATCGCCGGTTTTAAACTAAGAGAAGGTCTGGTAATTGCAGCTACGGTGACATTAAGAAAAGATAAAATGTGGGATTTTTTAGAAAGGTTAATTTATTTATCCTTGCCAAGGTCGCGCGATTTTAAAGGAATTCCACAAAAAGTAATAGATAAAAAAGGCAATTTAAACATTGGTTTTCGTGAACATATTCCTTTCGCAGAGATTTTTACGGAAAAAGAAAAAACCATTTTTGGTTTGGAAGTATCAGTCGTCACCAATGCCAAAAGTAAAGAAGAAGGGTTAGAGTTATATAAATCATTAGGATTCCCCATTAAAGAAGAAAAATAAAATGGCGAAAACATCACAAATAGCAAAGTCAAAAAAGAAACCCAAATACACCTCAAGGTTAGTCAGGCGCTGTTTTAAATGTGGAAGGAGGAGAGGTTTTATGAGAAGTTTTGGACTTTGCAGAATATGTTTTAGGGAATTAGCCAGCAAGGGAGAAATCCCTGGAGTTAAAAAATCATCTTGGTAAAAAACATGACAGATCCAATAACAGATATGTTAAATCGAATAAGAAGCTCAAAAGCTGTTTTAAAGCCAGAGCTGAATGTTCCTTTTTCTAAAATAAAATATGAAATTGCCAAGATTTTGACGCAGGAAGGTTTTACAGGAGAGGTAAAAAAGGTAGTTAAGGGCAAAGCCAGGGCGATAAAAATTATTTTGAAATACGAAAATAGAGTTTCTAAAATATCAGATTTGCGTAGAGTTTCCAAACCCGGCCAAAGGATATATGAGAAAGCTTCAAAGATTAAAAAAGTGAAAGGCGGTTATGGAATTTCTATAATTTCAACTTCAAAAGGATTGATGACAAATAAAAAAGCCCATAATTTAAAATTGGGCGGTGAAATAATTTGCGAAATTTGGTAAAAACTATGAGTAGAATAGGTAAAAAAA
>CAZBAA010000066.1:0-2276 GCA_964490095.1 uncultured Candidatus Saccharibacteria bacterium | reverse complement strand
GTAATACTTCAAACCGGCATAGTATCTTTTGCCCGGATACCCTTCTGCATACTTATCAGTTAGCAAAGAACCCAAGGCCTCTCTGACGGCTGGCGAAGAATGGTTCTCTGAAGGAATCATTTCCAAAGACGTCTTCTGGCGATTTTCTTCCAAATTAATCAACCTTGCAATTTGCGGATCTTTGTTTTTTAGCTTCATATTTTCCAAGTTTACTATTTAAAGAAACTCATTGCAATAATGCATCATCTTGCAATAAAAAAATATAAATTCCCCAAAAAAACCAGCCAGGTAAAAAATTCACGATCGTGAAAAATTTACCTGGCTGATATTATCCCCGCAACAACAGATTAAACTAAATATTCTATCTTATTCTTGTCAAATGTCCTGACGTTAAATCTATAATTTTTGATGGTTTGTTTTTTAAAAATCCGGCGTCAATAATTAAATCCGGCTGCGGTTTATTTTTTTTGAATTTTTTTATTATATCACTTATTTTAACTAAAGTTGGTCTGCCTGAAATGTTTACCGAAGTTTGAACTAGCGGCCGATTTATTTTTTTGAGAAGTTTTTGCAAAAAATAGTGTTTTGGAACTCTCAAAGCAACGCTGTCTTTCGCCACGCCATATAATTTTAATTTTTGAGGTTTAATTTTTGATTTTAACACAAATGTGTATTTACCCGGCCAATATCTTCTTATTATTTTCTCTTGCTCTTTATTAATAACAGCCATAGATTTTGCCATCTTTAAATTTTTAACAAAAACCGGCAACGGTTTTTGTTTTGGCCTCTTTTTTATTTTGAATATCTTGTCAACCGCTTTTTTGTTTGAAGCGTCGGCTAAAAAACCATAAACAGTGTCTGTGGGGCAAATTATCACTCCGCCTTGCTTTAAAACAGTCAATGCTTTGCTTAATGTTTTAGTAGAGGTCTTTACTGCTTCCACTTCTCAAAAAATTTTCAAACTTTTTTATGTCCTCTGGGCGACCGAAATCCATCCAAAAACCGCTAAGTTCTTTTACCTTTACCTTTCCCTCTTTAGCCAAAAGAGAAACAGCGTCTGTAATTTCATACTCGCCGCGGGGAGATTTTTTAATTTGGAAAACTTTATCAAATATTTCCGGAGTAAACTTATACAAGCTAGTATTCACCAAATTACCAACAAAATCTTTTGGTTTTTCAACGATTTGATTTAAAAACTCCCGCTCTGCCAAAAGCACGCCAAAGTTTTCCGGATGGTCGCTTTTGAAACCAGCTACATAATTAAAACCGTCTTCAATATTCATTGCCTTTAAATCGGGGACGGAATAAAAATTATCTCCACAAAGAGAAATAAAATTTTCTCCGCCTATTGAATCCTTAACGCATTTTATCGGGCAAGCAGTGCCATATTCTTTCTCTTTGGGGCCTAAAACCTCAAATTGACTAACTAATTTAATGTCTAAATTTGGTTTATCTTTTACAAATTCCTCGGTAAAAAATTCTATCATTTCACCCTTAAATCCAACCACTAAAATAATTTCTTTGTATCCAGCTTGATAGATATTATCTAGAAAAAAAAAAAAAAACGGTCTGTCTTGAACGTCTATTAAGTGCTTTGACTTATCTTTAGTTAGCTCTAGCATTCTCGTGCCCTGCCCAGCAGCCGAAACAACAACTTTTTTAATCATTATCTCAAAAAACTAAGTTAATTAATTTTCCGGGCACGAAAATAGTTTTTTTAATCTCTTTTTTGCCAATCCACTTCTTTACCTTATCCCTGCCTAACACAATATTCTCTATTTCTTTTTGTGGTAAACCAACTGAGACCTCAACCTTATCCCTCACTTTGCCTTGAACCTGCACAATCATCAAAAAGCTCTTTTGAACAATTAGTTTTTCATCATGCTTGGGCCAATTAGAAAAACTGCAAAGCCCTTTAAATCCCGACATTACCCACAATTCCTCTGTCAAATGCGGAGCAAAAGGAGATAAAATTTTAAGAAAATCAGCGAAGTCATTTTTTGACAAAACATCTTGTGAAGCTTGCCAAGCATTAACGAATTCCATTAAGGAACTGATGGCTGTGTTAAATTTCATTGAATTAATATCTTCTGAAACTTTTTTAATCGTCTTGTGCAACAACGCTAAAAGATTTGAATTTGTTTCTTGTGATTTTCTCAAAGAAAGCTTATATATTTTATCAAGAAATCTTCTTGCGCCCACAACTCCTTTAGCATCCCAGGGAATCATCTGTTCAAAAGGCCCCATAAACATTTCATAAATCCTCAAAGTGTCGG
>CAZBAA010000065.1:0-2335 GCA_964490095.1 uncultured Candidatus Saccharibacteria bacterium | reverse complement strand
AGTTATTGTCGCCAAAGTTGTTGATTCTGCCTGTATTTTAACCCCTTCTTTTGCTTCTACTGCTTGATGCAACCCCGAAGACCAGCGTCGCCCCGGTAAAAGTCTGCCGGTAAACTCGTCAATAATCATCACTTCGCCTTCCTTTACGACATAATCTCTGTCTTTTAAAAATAATGCTTTGGCTCTCAAAGCCGATTCTAATTGATGAGTTACGGCAACATCATTTTCCTGCCAGGGATCCGGACCCAATTTTTTAACAACTCTATTCTGACCATCTTCTGTAAAAGTGACTGTTTTTAGCTTTTCGTCTAAAATATAATCTTCTTCTACTCTTAAGGACTCTACTATTTGGGCAAAACGGTAGTATTTTTCTGTTGCTTCTTCGCTGGCACCCGAAATAATCAAAGGCACCCTGGCTTCATCGATTAAAATTGAATCTACTTCGTCAACAATGGCAAAGTTATGTCCCCTTTGAGCTTGCTGCTGCAAATCATAGACCATATTATCTCGCAAATAATCAAAGCCAAACTCATTGTTGGTGCCATAAGTAATATCCGCCAAATAGGCCTCTCTTTTATCAACCGGCTTTAAATAATCTTCTACTACTTTAAATCCGCCCACCACATCTCTTTTCTCGTCCAACCTATTTTCTGTCTGATAGTTTTCATCGTAAATATAAGCGCCTTCCTGTGTAATACATCCCGTTGACAACCCTAATGCGCTGTAAATTTGGCCCATCCAAACTGTATCTCTCTTGGCCAAGTAATCGTTTACCGTAACAATATGAACGCCTTTGCCCTCTAATGCATTTAAATAAGCTGGCAGAGTAGCGGCTAAAGTTTTGCCCTCGCCGGTTTTCATTTCAGCAATTTTACCTTGGTGCAAAACAATGCCGCCAATTAACTGCGAGTCAAAATGGCGTTGGTTTAGAGTTCTTTTAGCGACTTCTCTAACTAAGACAAAGGCCTCGGACAAAACATTGTCCAAGCTTTCACCTTTTATAATCTTGTCCTTAAAATCTTTTGTTTTCTCTTTTAGTTGTTCGGCCGAAAGTTTCTCAAATTCCGCTTCAAAAGAGTTTATTCTTTCAACCACCGTCTCCAACCCTTTTATGTATTTTTCGTTAGGGTCTCCAAATATCTTGGCTATAAAAGACATAGGAATATTATACACAAAGTACACTCACATTACCACACTATTGACTAAGTATTACAATGTATGTTATAGTCCAAGGAGTAAGTAATGAAGCACCTTAAATTAAAAGGAGGTTAACATGACGGAATTGACTAATGGCCTGCACGAAGTTCGAGAACCAATGCCCTGCCAGCCCTACCAAATTTACATTTTGCGCTGGGCTTTACCCAACACGCTGGGACACGCTGAGCCGGAAGAGGTAGCGGCGCGACTGCTGTCTTTTTCCCAAGAATCAGGCAGATGGGTCGGCGTTAGTTTGCTGAAAATCATTGATCAGCTAAAAGCCGAACTTGACGCGGACCCCGCAGATGCACCCTTTAGCGTCGCAACTGTCTATGGCGCCAACGCCATAATGCTGGGCATCAACGAGTTGCAAGAAAAAGGATTTCTTCGCATAGAAGGCAAAGAGAGAGAGCAAGTTCTCTTTCCAACGCCTTCTCTAATAAAAAAAATCATGCAGGCACAACAAGTGACTGCATAGCCAACCGAGACCCGAGCAAGTCACAAAACTGCTCTTTTTCTATTTCACAAGGAGATTTTTCTTTGCTTTCTGATGGCTTGCTCCTTCTTTAATTTATACTTCTTAATTTCCTGCTGTAATCTGTCTTTAACTTCAACTATAGATTGCTTTAAATCGTCACCCTGGGAAATTGCCAGCAAAGTTTTACCCGGCAAATGAACTCTTGATTCCGCCAAAAATATGTCTCCTTTTTTGTGGTGTTTTGTTTCTCTTTCAATTTCTACAAAAAAATCTCCAAAATTTTTTCCAATGAATTTCTTTAGCCCTCCAATTTTTTCTTCAACAAATCCCTGAAGATCCGCCGTCAATTTTAAATTTCTTGTTTTGATAATAATTTTCATACTTTTAAATTAAAACCCGACAAATTGCACTTCTGTTTCTAAGTTTATATTATACTTCTCTTTTACTTTATTTTTTACAACTTTGATTAAAAACAAGACATCTTTTGCTGTCGCTCCACCAAGATTCACAATGTAATTTGAGTGTTTTTCTGAAACCTGCACCCTGCCAATCCTTTTTCCTGCCAAACCAGCTCCGATAATGAACCAAGCAGATGGCACAATGGGAAAAGGATCTTTTTTAACTTTATCAAGAAAAAGCTTTCGGATTTTTAACGGGATT
>CAZBAA010000064.1:422-2359 GCA_964490095.1 uncultured Candidatus Saccharibacteria bacterium | reverse complement strand
ATCTGATTTAATATCTGTACTATTCCGTTTGCCGCAATGGCTAAGGTGACTATCACGGCTCCGATTATTGATGCTACTAATGCTTTTTTGGCCGTTCCCATTTTTTCGGTATTCCCAGCTGACGCAAGATACATAACGCCGGCGACGACAAAACCAACTACTATCAAAGCTGTTCCGATAGCTATAACCACCTTGCCTATATTGTCTAATACCTTATCAAGCACTGCGATCCCTGATGGTTGAGCTTGCGCTGTTACTATCAAGGGTAAAACAAAGATTCCTACCAGAATTAGAAATAATATTTTTTTACTCATTTTTTGGAAAAGTTATTAACAACCTAAAAAAGATGCTGAAGTTCCTAAGGCGTTTGATATTATAGTAATTATTGAACCTGCCAAAATGATTATTATTGTTCCTCCCAGCGACGCGAATAAGGAATTTTTCGCCGTGCCAAGCTTACCTGGGTCTCCAAGCGACATCAGAAATAAAGCACCAGTTACAATCCAAAGCACAACCACTATACCAATAGCAATAGGCCAAACCACTCTATTTACGACGTTGCAAATTAGAAATTGAATGGTCTGGGCAAAAACAAAACTTGGCAAAACCAAAAGCCCTATTAAATAAGCCAAAAATGATGCTTTTTTATTCATTTTTATTTTTTATAGCGCCGATTCTATTATTGCCACTATTGAGAAAGCAACAATACCCACCACAATTCCAACTATTCCCCACAAAAAAGCCGTTCTTGCCGATTTAACTTTATCGGGATCACCTCCCGCTGTAAGAAACAAAATACCAGCTGCAACGAAGGCAATCAAAGCAATCAACCCAAACACCACCCAGAGTGGTCTTTTTATGGCAGTTACCAATTGTTCTAAGCTATTTATAGTCACATTTGGCTGGGCATAAACCAAAACCGGCACAAGTAAAATACTGAAAAGAAGCAAACTAATTACTAATTTTTTCATCTTTTATTTTTAAATTAATCTTTTATTCTGAATTAGAATCGACCTTTAATTTATTTTATGTACAACCTCCGCTATTAGCGTTGACGACTTGCTTAATAACTGCAACTATAGTACTGGCAGAAACGGCAATTGCCAAACCAATTATAGCATAAAATAGGGCCTTTTTGGCCGTTTCCATTTTATTGGGGTCTCCAGCCGACAAAAGGTACATTATACCAGCCACTGTAATCATTATAACAGATATTGCCCCAACTATTCCAGCAACAGCGGTAATAATGCTTGTCAAAAGCCCGCAAATACTATCAACACCCAATGGGTTTGCTATTGTTGTCATGTTAGTTGATTGTACAACTTACAAGAAAATAAGTAAATAGTCAGTCCTTCAGGCAAGCACCCGAAGCAATCTTATCTCCCGTCTCCAGCCGCATTATCCTGACCCCTTGAGTGGCTCTGCCAAGCTGAGATATAGACCTCACGCCAGTCCTTATCACCTGCCCTTTTTGGGAAATGACAATCAAGTCCTCTTCTTTGGCCGTATCTTCTAAAACAGAAGATAAAACTACAGGCCCAGTTTTACTGGTGATTTTTGCTGTTTTAATACCCGAACCTCCTCTGCCCTGCATTCTGTATTGGGAAATTTCTGTTCTCTTGCCATAACCGTTTTCCATAACAACAAGCAAATATCTTTTAGATTTCAAATTTCCAATAACATCCATCCCAATAACCTCATCTCCCTTTTTTAATCTTATTCCTTTTACTCCAGCCGTTGCCCTGCCCATCGGCCTTATGTCTTTTTCTCCAAACCTGATAGCGATGCCGTTTTTGGTTGTTAAAATTATGTCGTCATCGCCGGTGGTTTTGACCACTTTTTTCAACAAGTCCCCTTTTTCCAATTTGATTGATATAATGCCGCTTTTTCTGACATTGTCAAACTCTTCCATTTTGGTCTTCTTTATTCTGCCGTTT
>CAZBAA010000064.1:0-412 GCA_964490095.1 uncultured Candidatus Saccharibacteria bacterium | reverse complement strand
ACTTTGAAAGGCCGTCTTTTTTCATCGGTACCAGCGATAAAACTTTTTCTTCCGATGAAAGCTCCAAAAAATTCAAAAGGCCGCGGCCCCTGGCAACTCTTGTGCCTTCGGGTATTTCGTAAACTTGCGTTTGGAAAACTTTTCCGGAATCGGTAAAGAAAAACAAATTGTCGTGAGTAGAAGCAAAAAGAAAATGTTCAACTATATCGTCTTGCATTGTTTTCATGCCCATAATTCCCTTGCCTCCGCGCTTTTGTATTTTATAAGTAGCCGGATTAATTCTTTTTATGTATCCCCCTGTAGTTAAAGTGACTATGGTTTCTTCCGACGGAACTAAATCAATTTCTGTAATCTCTCCCAATTTTTGTTTTATTACCCTCGTTCTTCTTTTGTCTCCGAATTTTTCTTTTAA
>CAZBAA010000063.1:0-2396 GCA_964490095.1 uncultured Candidatus Saccharibacteria bacterium | reverse complement strand
TATTTTTTTTCTTGACTCTGGGAAAATGATAGCTTTGTCTGACGTCAGGAAATTTGCCAAAGTTGAATTATGGGAAACGGAAGGATTGCTGAATTCCAAAGAATTTAAAAGAATAGGTCCCGAACCCTTGGATAAAAATTTTACTTTTGATAAATTCAAATCAAGATTAGAAGGCAAGCGAGGCAAGATAAAACAGGTTTTAATGAACCAAGAGGCAATTGCTGGTGTCGGTAATATTTACGCCAGTGAAATTCTTTGGTGGGCTAAAATTCACCCTATGAGAAACTGTCAGAGCTTAAAGGAAAAAGAGTTAGAAAATATCTACAAACATACCAAGAATGTTTTAAGAATAGGCGTTAAATTAGGAGGAGAAAGCTTTGCTGATTACAGAAATGTAGAGGGCAAAAAAGGTAATTTTGATGACGAGAGAAAAGTTTACAAAAGAGAAGGAGAAAAATGTTTTCGCTGTAAAAGGCCAATTAAGCGTTTAAAATTCGGCGGCCGCAGCGCCTTTTTTTGCCCTCACTGCCAAAAATCATGATTATTTTTCTTTACGGTGAAGATTCTTATAGGTCAAAAAAGAAGTTGGAGGAAATAATTGAAGAGTACAGAAAAGTTCACGAAAACGGGCTTAGTTTAATTAAGATAGATGCTGGGCAGGAAAACTTCAAGTACTTTTTTGACAGTTTTAGAACAGCTTCAATGTTTAATGAAAAAAAACTGGTTGTTTTGGAGAACGTTTTTTCAAACCAAAAATTTCAGGAAGGTTTTTTCAAAGATATAAAGGCCTTAAAAGATTCAAAAGATATTGTTATTATTTTTGAAAAAGACAAACCCGACCAAAAAAACAAACTTTTCAAAACTCTTTTGAAAAACGCTAAATGTCAAGAGTTCAATTTTTTAGACGATAGGGGTTTGAAAGTTTGGTTTGAAAGAGAATCGGAGAAACAGAGGTTGAAAATTGATAATGAGGCGCAAAACATACTTTTGTCATATACGGGAAACGACCTCTGGCGATTAGAAAACGAGATTAAAAAGTTAGCCAACTTTAAGCCCGGTAAGTTAATAAAAAAAGAAGATGTTATTTTACAAGTTCGGCCTAAATTAGAAAGCAATATATTCAAGACCATAGATGCGGTATCTAAAAAAGACAAAAAACAGGCCTTGTTGTTTTTGCACGAGCATTTAGAGAATGGAGACAACCCTTTATACTTGCTTTCAATGATAAGTTATCAGCTAAGAAACCTCTTAATAATAAAAGAAATGGCAGATAAAGGTCTTTCTTTTGCGGCAATCCAAAGAAAGAGCGGCTTGGCACCATTTTTAGTCAGTAAAACCTATTATTTGTGCAGCCAATTTTCATTTTCAGAATTAAAAAAAATCTACCAGAAAATTTTTCAGGCAGATTTAAATATCAAAACGGGAAAGGTGGATGCCCAGACAGCTCTGGATTTATTGGTTGCGTCAATCTAACTTTGTTTTTTATCAATAAATTTTGACATTCTGGATTTTTTTCTGGAAGAGGTATTCTTTTTGATGACTCCCGCTTTGGCAGATTTATCTAGGATTTTGTAGATGGCTGGCAGCAATTTTTTTGCTTCGCTTACTTTCTTTTGTAAAACTAAAACCCCTGCTTCTTTAATAAGACCCTTTATTTTGTTTTTATAAACAAGGTTTCGTATTCTTCGTTTTTTAGCTTGCCTTATTGATTTTTTTTTTTTTTTTTTAACAGCCATAATAAATTATTTTTATGTTAGCATTTGATTGTTTGTTTGGCAAGTGTTAAAATTAATGGAAAAAATATGCCAGTAGAAAAACCAGAACAACAACCGGCGGCGCAACCCGACATTCCACAGGTAGAAATTGAGAAATTGAGAGAGCATTTATTGCCAACAAATGGTAAGCCAGAAAAAGTAGAAGCTCCAATTGATATGAAGTCGGAATTAGATGAAGCTAAAAAATATTTAGAGAAGCTTTATAGTCCAGAGAAATCATCAGAAATAGTAGATAGGTCAATTCCCCTGCCAGAAAAACCTATCGACAAGGCCCAAGTCAAAGCTGCAAGAAATGAATTAATTGATTTGGCAAAGGGCATAAACGAGGCCAGGGAAAGGAAAGAAGTAAAAACAGAAATGTCTCTTTTTGACAGAGCGAGAGAAGTTTTTGAAACGGCTACGGGCAAGGATTTAGAAAAAAAGGCTTCTGGAAGAGCAAAGGTTGAAGCGCAAAGCGAGGGGCTTAGAATTACCACCATTGAAGAGTACAGGAAAGAAGGCACAGCCAAAATACAAGAAAGAAAAAAGAAAAAAGAAATGTCAACGGCCATTAAAGAGCGTTGTGATAAGCAAAAAGATAAAAAAAAAAAAAAATATTTTGAAGAAAAAAAAAAAAAAAAT
>CAZBAA010000062.1:0-2404 GCA_964490095.1 uncultured Candidatus Saccharibacteria bacterium | reverse complement strand
AACGTTGGTTGAGTAGTCGCCTCTAAGTTTCTCTTTAGGGTGCTCTATTAAGATTTGCGGTAATTCAAAGCGAGAAAGTTCGCTCTTTCTTTGAAGGTTTTCTAACGCTTCTTTGACCAGTTTTGCCAACTCTTCTCTTAACAGCATATCAAAAATTCTATCATAAAAACCTCCAAAAATAAAGGTTTTGTGATAAACTAAAACAATGCAGGTATTATCCGAGAATAGAAAGGCCTACTATGACTATGAAATACTGGAAAAGTTCGAGGCCGGTTTGGTTTTACAAGGCCAAGAAGTAAAATCAATAAAGGGAGGCCGTATTAACCTAACTGGTTCTTACATCATTTTTAGACAAGGCGAACCCTATTTAACTGGAGCCAAAATTCCGGCTTACCAGCCCAAAAATGCACCGGCCGACTATAATCCCGAAAGATTGAGAAAAATTCTTTTAAATAAAAAAGAAATAAGTAGCCTTATTTCAAAATCAAACGAGAAAGGGTTTTCTATGGTACCCTTGAAAGTTTATGCAAAAAATGGTAAAGTGAAGCTCGAGTTTGGTATCGCTAAGGGAAAGAAAAAGTACGACAAAAAAGAAAAGATTAAAAAGAGAGATATAAACAGAGAAATAAACAGAGAGTTAAATTCGCGGGGATGAAAGTTTCGATGAAGAGTTCTTTAAAACAAGGCAGGTTGAGCATTCTCAAACCTCACAAAACTTTGAGAAAACACATAATTGCCAATTTATCCAATAGGCAACCAGTATTAGCTTTTGCTTAATGCTGCATCCCTTGAGCTAATTCTCAATAGGCGAAAAGGGGTGTTATAACAATTGAGATAGATAATTTTTATCGCCCTTTAAAAATTATTGAAACTAAACAGGGCTAAGATGGTAGAATTTTTCTTATTTTATATCTATCGTCTAAAAACCAAAAATAAGATAAACTTGTAGAATTGTTTTAAAAATCTTTTCAGACGAGGATTCAACTCCTCCATCTCCACCCTCTTTATTTATAAAAAATTGCAGAATAGAATACCAATAAATAATTTTATACGGGCCAAAGAAGTAAGGGTTATAGATGAAAATGGCCAGCAGTTGGGTATTATGAATATCTTTTCGGCTATTGATTTGGCTAAAGAGCGCGGTTTAGATTTGATACAGGTCACAGAAAAAGTTGAACCGCCCGTTTGCAAAATTGGAGATTATGGTAAATATCTGTACTCTTTAAGAAAAAAAGAGAAAAAAACAAGCTTAAAAACCAGAACGGAGTTAAAAGAAGTAAGAATTGGATTTAATATATCTCCTCACGATTTAGAGACAAAAGCAAAACAAGCAGAAAAGTTTTTAAGAGACGGACATAAGATAAAAGTGGGGATGATGTTAAAGGGCAGAGAAAAAGCAATGGGAGATTACGCAAAGGGAAAGATTCTGTCTTTTTTAGAAGTTTTAAACTCGCTTATACCTATTAAAGTTGAAAGAGAATTAAAAAGAGAACCGAGAGGATTCACGACCATTATTTCAAAAGAATAAAACATGAACAAAACAAAAAAGGCGCTGACCAAGCGCTTTAAAATAACAAAGACCGGCAAGATATTAAGGAGGCTTTCTAGCCTTAACCACTACCAAGCTAAAAAATCAGGACAAAGAAAAAGAAAAGGCCGCAAGTGGGTTGTGGTTTCAAAATCAGAAAGAAAAAGAATTAGGAAATTTTTACATGTCTAGAATAAAAAGAGGAAAATCAGCCCATAAACGCAGAAAGGCCTTGTTAAAACACGCCAAGGGCTTTAAATGGGGCAGAAAATCCAAATACAAATTGGCAAAAGATGCTTTAAGGCATGCTTGGACTTATTCGTATAGAGACCGAAAAGTCAAAAAAAGAGATTTCAGGCGGCTTTGGCAAGTCCAGATTAATGCGCTGGCCCGCCAAATGGGAATAAATTACAGCGGTCTCATCCACAAACTAAAAGATAAAAAAATCGAGCTGGATAGAAAAATCTTATCTACTTTAGCAAAAGAACATCCGGATATTTTTAAAAAAATTGTAGAAGAAGCAAAAAAATAACTACTTATTCAGGTGGTTATGGGCTTTAGTTAATAAGTTTTTTGCGTTTTTGTAGGTTAATCTTCTTAACGCCTCTTTATAGGGCAACCATAAAAACCCTTTGTGTTCGTGGGAGATTTTTACATCTTTTGTTTTAGTTTGAACCAGATAAAAAACGACTAATTTAAAAACCCAAGGGGCTTTCTTCTTCGCCTCGCCTAAAAGCCCATAGTTCTTTCTGAAAAAATACTTTGTATATTGTTTAAAACAGGGGATTATTCTGACATCTTTTATTCCCGTTTCCTCTTCTATCTCTCTTTTAATTGTTTCTTCATAACTCTCACCTTCTTCTATGTGGCCTTTAG
>CAZBAA010000061.1:2174-2426 GCA_964490095.1 uncultured Candidatus Saccharibacteria bacterium | reverse complement strand
AATTCAAGAAAAAATAGGAGCCGACATCATTTTTACATTTGATGAATGCACTTCTCCTTTAGCCAGCTACGAGTACACAAAAAAATCGCTTTTAAGGACTCATAATTGGGCAAAAGAATGCCTTAGTGTCAAGAAAACAAACCAAGCTTTTTTGAAGAAATTTTACTGCAGCAGGTATGATTATTTGAGACGCGATTGCGCTATTTATATTCGGTATTTGGCTTTTCAGGGTATTTATTAAGATTATCAGCT
>CAZBAA010000061.1:0-2164 GCA_964490095.1 uncultured Candidatus Saccharibacteria bacterium | reverse complement strand
AAAGCGCAAAATTTATTTCGGCTTTGCCTTTTGAGGGTTTTGGCATAGGCGGTGAATTTGGTTCAAGTTCGGAAAAAATGTTTGATATGATAGGTTGGGTTGTTGACGAATTGCCAGAAAAAAAGCCCCGCCATCTTTTGGGCATTGGCTATTTAAAAGATATAGAGGGAATAGTAAAGTCGGGTGTTGATTTGTTTGATTGCACGGCGCCAACTCATTACGCCAGGCGGGGAATTGCTTTTACCGGCGAGGGTGAATTGAACTTAAAACAAGCCAAATTCTTAAAAAAACAGGAACCATTGGACAAAGAATGCGCTTGCAAAGTTTGTCTGTCATATAAAAAAGATTACATATCGCATTTGCTAAGAATGGGTGAGCTGACAGCTTTCAAACTCCTCACTTTTCATAACCTTTCTTATTTCAATAATTTTATAGAAGGCATAAGAACAAAAATTAAAAAAGGAGAAATTTGACTGCAATAAATTTTTGTTAGATAATGAAAACAATTAATAAAAGAAATGGGAGCCATAACAACTAATTTTAGAAAAATAAAAGCAGAAGAATTAAGGATAAGAGAAGAGGTTAAAAAACGTACGGTAACCTACATATTGGCGGCTTTTGGTTTCGTTGTTGGTCTTGCTTGGAATGACGCCATAAAGACCTTAATAGAATATTTTTTCCCGTTAAATAAAGACAGTATTTTAGCTAAGTTAATATACGCTTTTTTAATAACCTTTATTGTGGTTTTGGTAACCATCTATTTCATTAAGTCAACCGAAAAAGAGGCAGAAGCATAAGTTAACTTAACATGGAAAAAAAATTGTACAAATTACCGGATTTACCTTACACCTATAATGCTTTAGAGCCCTATATTGATTTTGAGACAATGCAGATTCACCATGGTAAGCACCATGCGGCCTATGTTAAAAATCTTAACGATGCGGTGGGCAAACATGATAATCTTTTTTCAAAAAGCGTCCAAGAATTGCTTTCAGACCTTGATGTTGTGCCAGAAGACATAAGAACTGCAGTGCGTAACAACGGCGGAGGTCATATGAATCATTCAATGTTTTGGCAGATTATGAGCCCCGGGGCTAAGGGAGAGCCGACAGGAGAGTTGGCCCAAGAAATTAAAAAATATTTTGGCGGATTTAAAGAATTTCAGGAAAAATTTAATGAAGCAGGCTTAAAACAATTTGGCAGCGGTTGGGTCTGGCTGGTGCAAGATAAAGAAAAGAAATTGAGTGTTATGTCAACGCCAAATCAGGACAACCCTATATCGCAAGGATATTGGCCAATTATGGGTAATGACCTGTGGGAACACGCCTATTATTTAAAATACAGGAATATAAGAGCCGATTACCTAAAAGCTTGGTGGAACGTAGTAAATTGGGGTGAGGTTAATAAAAGATTTAGAGCTTGACGAAGTTTTTGATTAATAATAAAATACAATAAAATGCAGCCAGTGGTATTGTTAAAATTTAAAAGCGTAGTCGTCTTAGGAATTATTACTCTTTTGATAATGAGTTTTTGGGTATTGGGTTCTATGATGACTGACGGGCATGGAAATATGGTAAGTTGTCCATTTATAAATGTTAGTGGCAGTCCAAGTTTTTGTCAGATGAGTATTTCTGAGCACATTAGTCAATGGAAACAATTATTTGCCGCAATCCAAGGAAATAATTTATTTTTGTCTTTATTTGCTTTATCGGTTCTTTTTTCTACTGCATTGCTTAACACGGGTGCGAAAACACAAGACAGGTTGAAATTCCAATGGTTGCGTGATTATTGTTATCATAAAAAACCGGAAATAAAGCTTTTCGATCATCTGGTTTTAGCTTTCTCTAGGGGAAAAATACACCCCAAAATATACGCCTAACATTTTAAAAGCTGCTCTTTACTGTTTTAGTTTGGGTAGTTTTTTAGTAGGCGCTTTTGTGATAAAATTAATCAGTCAAATAAATTATTATGACCAAAGAGCATATATATTTTGTGAAAGGAATGCACTGCGCTTCGTGCGAGGTTTTAATTGAAAAGAAATTATTGGAAATTAAAGGAGTAAAATCTGTTGAGGCATCAACAAACAAGGGCCAGGTGACAGTTGAATATGAAGGAGAAAAACCGAATTATCATTATCTAACAGGCCTTTTTAAAAGAGAGAATT
>CAZBAA010000060.1:0-2429 GCA_964490095.1 uncultured Candidatus Saccharibacteria bacterium | reverse complement strand
CAGCCAAGGACTTTCAGCAGGACAATCCGCAAATCACCGATGTGAGAGGCACTTATTCTTTTTTGGTGCCCAATGGATACTATTATTTAAAAGTTGATGCTCCGGGGTATGATAGTTACGACGGCAAACCCTTTGAAGTTACAGAAGGCAGCGGGATTCATTTTAACATTGAATTAAAAACTAAATACTGGTGGCTCAGAGTTTTTGATTGGAAAACCATTTTACTGGTTGTAGTCGTTCTGCTTTTGTTGTATAATTTCTATAAAGATAAAATTAGAGAAAAAAGAAATGGTTTTAAATAGAAAAATTGTTTATTGCATTGCCGTTATTTGTATTTTACTGATTTTGAACGCATTTTTTATCGCCCAATATTTTTTCTTTCAAGGAGAATTGGAAAAAACCAGAGAAACTGTTAAAGTTCAAAGCATCAATGAAAAGGTTATAAGTTTTTTAAACCTTTTTATAACAAAAGTTTTAAAATCGGACAATGAAGTTTCTTTTGAAGACAGATTGATAATAGAAAATTTAGTGAGGGACATTGGTAGCAAGGAAATTTTAGACCAATGGCAGAAATTTACCGAAAGCAAAACAGAGCAGGAGGCGCAGAATGAAGTTAAAAATCTATTGGAAGTTTTAGTTGAGAATATTTCTTATTAATGTCGGGGAAGGGAGAATCGAACTCCCACCGTACGCACCCCATGCGCACATCCTGCCGTTGGACCATTCCCCGTTTTATTAAACTTTCGACATTGCCTTGATGCATTTGGCGCAGGCAAGAACTCTTTTGCCCGAAAACAAACCCCTCTGAGCGTGCAGGCGGACCCGTTGCAGGTTTGGGTATTTTCTTACTTCTTGAGGAGGATTATATTTTCCTCTTAGTTTGATCAAAGTTCGGGCCATCGAGGATTTTTTTTTGCAAATTGAACAAACTTTCTCCATAGTTAAATAATTTTTGATAATTTACTTTATCATCCTTTTTATTTTTCTTCAATACGTGTTAGCATTAGGCAATGGAAATTGTCACGATAATTACTTTTATTTTTGTTTTAGTGGTATTGCTTTTTTCTGTTGTTATACACGAATTGGCGCACGGCAGCGTGGCTTTTGCTTTGGGAGACCCCACGGCAAAGCAAGCCGGCCGCCTTACTTTGAACCCTTTAAAGCATTTAGATCCCGTAGGGTCGATTATTCTGCCGATTTTGCTTGTTCTTTTACGCAGCGGAGTGATTTTGGGATGGGCCAAACCGGTTCGTATTAATCCGTATAACTTTAGAGATAAAAAGTGGGGGTCTTTGAAAGTCTCTATTGCAGGACCTGCTTCAAATATTGCTTTGGCTTTGTTCTTTGGTTTGCTGATAAGGTTTTTACCACAATCTCTTTTTGCAGCAGTCCCAGGGTTGGTCATAATTTTCCAGGCTATAGTTGTTATGAACTTGGTTTTAGCTTTTTTCAATCTTCTGCCGATTCCTCCGCTTGACGGACATTGGATACTCTTTCATTTTTTGCCGATAGGGCTTGATCATGTAAAATATTTCTTGCAGCAGTATGGAATCTTTATTCTGTTTTTACTTTTGTTCTTCGGGGCTTTGCAGTGGCTTTTCGGTCTTGTGATTGTGGCATACATATTTATCACAGGGGGCTTGCCGATAGAATTTCTTCAATTCTTGTCCAGTCTTAATTGACGCCTTGAGAAATTTCTGCTACTATCTTTATTATCTTAGGCGCCCAGCGCTTTTTAAAGTACAAAAACATGCCTACGATTCATCAACTAATTAAAAAAGGAAGGAAAAAGGTTAAAAAAGCCAAAAAGACAGTTGCGCTTAGGTTTGGTTTTAACGTATTAAAAAATAGGCCGTCTCATTATTATTCTCCGTTCAAGAGAGGGGTTTGCATTAAGGTTTTCACACAAACCCCAAAAAAGCCGAACTCGGCTTTAAGAAAAGTTGCGAGGGTTAAACTTTCTAACGGAATGGAAGTTACGGCCTATATTCCCGGTGAGGGCCACAATTTGCAAGAGCACTCTGTTGTTTTGATTAGGGGTGGAAGGGTAAAAGATTTACCTGGCGTGAGGTATCATGTTGTTAGAGGTGTTTTGGATACTGCTGGAGTTGAGAATAGGAAGCAAGAAAGAAGTAAATATGGCGCTAAAAAACCAAAATGAGACGCGCTTACAAAAAACACAAAATAGCTCCAGACAGGATTTACAGCGATATCGTGATTTCGCAGTTCATAAACAAAGTTATGAATAAAGGCAAAAAAACGATTGCCCAAAAAATTGTTTATGGTGCCTTGGACATAATTAAAGAGAAAACAAAAAAGGAGCCCTTGGAGATTTTTCGTCAGGCGATTGAAAATACTTCTCCTCTTTTAGAGGTGAAATCAAAAAGAATTGGCGGAGCCACTTATCAGGTGCCGATAGAAGTGAGAGG
>CAZBAA010000059.1:0-2429 GCA_964490095.1 uncultured Candidatus Saccharibacteria bacterium | reverse complement strand
CTCATCTTGAACCCTTGTGATTTCTTCAATTGTGGTGACACCCTCCAAGACCTTTAATATTCCTTCTTCTTCCATAGTCAGCATGCCTTGATTTCTGGCCACCTGAAAAATTAAACTCTCCACTGGATTTTTTAAAAGCGCGTCTGCCAACTCGTCGGTCATAAACAAAACTTCAAAAAGGCCTTTTCTGCCAATATAACCTTTAAAATCGCAAAGTTCGCAGCCCTTGGCTTCATATATCTGCAAAGGTTCTGAAATTCTGAATTCTTTTTTAGCCGAGGGCGGAAAATTTTTAATTTTGTTTAGAATATGACTTTTAATCTTTGCTGCCGGCACCACTTTTCTTTTGCAGTGACTGCAAAGAACTCTGATTAATCCTTGAGAAATAGCAACCCTTAAGGTAGAGGGAATCAAAAACGGCCTAACTCCCATATCAATTAATCTTGGAATAACCCCTATGGAATTGTTGGTGTGCAAAGAAGACAAAACAATATGACCGGTTAAAGCAGCTTGAGTGGCCAAACTAGCTGTTTCTTCGTCTCTAATTTCACCAACCATAATAATATTCGGGTCTTGCCTTAAAATTTGCCTTAGGCCACGGGCAAAGTCATAGCCAATTTCCGGCTTTATTTGAGATTGATTAATGCCGGCAATAGAGTATTCTATTGGGTCTTCAATGGTGACGATGTTGACATTGTCTTTGTTCAAAATCTGTAAAAGCGCGTACAGCGTGGTTGTTTTGCCAGAGCCGGTGGGCCCTGTAGACAAAATCAACCCATAAGGCCTTTTAATTGCCTCTTTTACCAGTTCAAAATTTCTTTCTCTCAACCCTAAATCTTTTAAGGACTTCAAGCCCTCTTTAGGGTCTAAAACTCTAATTTCCACTTTTTCTCCGTAAAGAGTTGGGAATGTCGCCACCCTAAAATCAATATCTTTATTATCAAGCTTAGCCGAAAACCTTCCATCTTGAGGAATCCTGTTCTCGTCAATTTTTAAACTGGCCATAATCTTTACCCTTGCCGCAATGGCAAGGTGCACGCTCAATGGTAAAAATAAGCTTGGATACAAAACCCCGTCTTGCCTAAATCGCACTGTGAGCTTATCTCTGCTAGGTTCTATGTGAATATCAGAGGCATTACCATCAATTGCGTGCTTTAAAATAACCAAAACCATTTTAATAATAGGAGCTTCTTCCGCCATTACTTTGGGAGATTGGCCTACCTCCAAAGCCCCCAAAATTTCTTTCTTCTCTTTTTCCAATTCCTCCAAAGCCCTTTTTGTTTCACTTTTTAAAGTTCTGTATTGCCCCAGAAGATTGTTTAGGTCTGTAAATGTTATTAGAAAAATTTTATAGCTAAAACCTTCCTGCCGGCTTAAAAACCTCAAAGCGTTTTGGCCAGACACATCTTCTGGATAAACCATCCCTATCTCAAAAAAATCCTTGGATTTGGCCAGAGCTGCCATTTTATAGTTCATTGCCGCCTCCTCGGGAATTAATTTCAAAACATCTAAAGGAATTTCTTCTGCTTTAACTCTTTTAAGAGGAATTTTTGAAATTTTGCTCTTTATTTTAAAAAGCTCGTTTTCAGAAACGATTTTTCTTTCTAAAATTATTTCTTCTTCCGTTTTGCCGGTTTTCTCCACCTCTGTTTGTAATTCGTTTCTTTCTTTTTCGCTCAACAGGGCATCGGCAAATAATTCTTGTAATAACTTCATATATTTAATAAGGGGCAAAGGGGTTACTCCTTCCCACTAAGGCCTCTTGTAAAGTAATTGAAAGCAACCCCGAATCTTCTAAAATTTTTCTGGCTTCTTCTATAGAAGCCACAAAAATACTTCCCGATTTCTGCTCATTTTTATCTCCAACCGCCTGATAAATAAACTCCCTTTGGACTCTTCCCATTAATGCGCTGCCTTTAACTTGTTCTAAGTCCAAAACTTCTAAATTTATATTAATCTTGGGTTTGACAAAAACTTGTTCTACGGGAGCGGGCAAGGGTTTGGCAAAAAACACAATTGCTCCAACAACAAATAAAACCAACAAAAACAATACTGTGATTCCCAGAAAAAATACTTTTTGCCTCTGTTTTGGTGATACAAAAACTATAGCCATGTTAATATGAGTGCGTTTTGATATCTAATTTGAAAGAATATACTTGTTGCACCGGAGCCGGACTCGTTGAACCAGGCGGTTGACTTGTTGTCTGCGACCCAAAAGTAACATTACTTACTTCAAATAACCTAGACGAGTTTTCTATAAAAGACAAAAAATTTTTAAATGATTGATAATTTCCCAACACATCCAGAGAAAAAGAAATTTCTCTAATGTCGCTTTCCGGAGTAACAGGGGAAATTTTGGTTAAAATTATGTCTTTGACAATCAACCCGCTCTCTGTGCTTTTTTGCTGAAAGAAGTATATCAAATCGGC
>CAZBAA010000058.1:0-2465 GCA_964490095.1 uncultured Candidatus Saccharibacteria bacterium | reverse complement strand
GACTCGAACCAAGATACCATCCTCCAGAGGGATGTGTCCTACCATTAGACGATCCCGGAATATGTTTTTTGTGTTGTCCTACCATTAGCCTCGCCCGTAGGCTGTAGCCTAACGGGCTACGGCCGAGGGACGATCTCGGAGCGTTTACACCTCTAAATGTTTTCTTACTACGATAAAACTGGCAATCATTCCCAATCCCATGCCAAAACCCAGTTGTATTAAAATGAAAATCCAGAAATTGGATAAAAAGTAATTAAAGGTGCTAAAGCCGGGCAGCATTACTCCTATTTTTGATGACAAAAAATAAGAAGAAATAGCCAAAAGCAGAAAGCAAATTACAAAGGCAATCAGTCCGTAAATAGCGCCTTGGACAATGAAGGGGCCGCGGATGAACCAGTCCGACGCGCCGACTACCCTCATAGTGCCAATTTCTTCTTTTGAGCTTTCAACAGCCAGCCTAATTGTATTTAGAACAACCAGCATAGCGACTATAACTAAAATTACCCCCAAAATCAAGCCGAACAAATTGATGCTGGATGTTATGGAAAAAACTTTTTCAATGGTGTCTTTCTTCTGGGAAAAATCAACTTTTTCAATAAAGGCGCTATAATTTTCCGCCTGCAAAATATTGGAAATCTGTTCATATTGCAAAGCCGAACCGGCTGTTGTTATATTTAAAGACGGCAAAAATGGATTTTGCCCCACCTCTTCCAACGACTTTAAAAGAACGTCGATATCTTGGTGTTTTTCGGTAAATATCTCAATAGTTTTGTCTCGGGAAACATATTCAACTTTCTTTATATCCGGTGACATTCTTAAAATCTCGTCTTTAATTTTTAAAATATCATTTTCTATGGCGTCTTCCTTAAAATAAGCCGTGATGTCAATTTTGTCTTGGACTTGAGTAATTAAGTAACGGCTAACGCCCTGAAAAAAGAAAAGGCCTGTGGCCAACATAATGGTTATAACCAAAACAAAAACAGCCCCCAAGCTGACTCCCTTGTTGCGGGAAACATCCACAAGCGCAAATTGAACAACTCTTTTAAAACTAGTCAACATTTTGGGTGTTGGGTGTTGAGTGTTAGTTACCGTATCTAATATCTAACACCTAAAACCTAACATCTATATTATAAATCGGCCTTCTTTTTCATCTCTTATAATTTTTCCGTTTTCTATGGTAATTACTCTTTTGCCTAATTTGTTTATCACTTCTCTGTCATGTGTCGCTAAAATAACTGTTTTGCCGGCCTCGTTCAACTTTTCTAAGAGAGAAATGACTTCGTAGGTATTATAGGGGTCAAGGTTGCCGGTTGGCTCGTCGGCTACAATAACATCGGGGTAATTAATTAAGGCCCTGGCAATTGCCAACCTTTGCTGTTCGCCTCCGGAAAGTTCTTGAGGAAAACTATCCAGCTTTTTTGAAAGCCCGATTATATTAAGAATTTTGGGCACTTCCTTGGCTATTTCTTCATTTTCTTTGCCTTCTACCGACAAAATATACGCAACATTTTCATAAACGGTTTTTGTTGGGAAAAGCCGGTAATCCTGAAAAACACTTCCTATTTTTCTTCTTATTTGCTGAAGCTCTTGGGTTGATATTTCGTTGATGTTTGTGTTTTGAAAATAGATTTCGCCTGAAGTCGGTATCTCAAAACCCAAAAGTAATTTAACCAAAGTTGTTTTACCCGCCCCCGACTTGCCAACAATAGAAACAAATTCGCCTTTTTGGACTTCAAAAGAAATGTCTTGCAAAACAATCGTGTCAGGAGAATAAATTTTGGTGACATCTTTAAATTTGATCATTCTTGACTTGCGCTTCTAAAAATTGTTCTAACTCTCCGTCTAAAACTCCTTCTGTATCAGAAGTTTGGACTCCTGTTCTCAAATCTTTTACCAATTTGTAGGGGTGCAAAACATAAGACCTGATTTGATTGCCCCAGCTGGCTGAAACGGCTTCGCCCTTAATTTCTTTAATTTTTTTAGCTTGTTGCAACTCTTTAAATTGGTGAAGCTTGGCATACAAAACCTTCATTGCGTTTTCTTTGTTTTTACCTTGCAATCTTTCTGACTGCGACGAAACCGTGATTCCAGTCGGCAAGTGCGTAATTCTTATTGCCGATTCTCTCTTGTTGACATACTGGCCGCCGGGCCCCGAAGCCCGAAACGTATCCACCCTCAAATCTTCCGGTTTTATATCAATTTCAATATCTTTTCCCCCCAACTCCGGTAAAACTTCAACTAAAGCGAAGGAAGTGTGGCGAAGCTTTTGAGCCGAAAAGGGGGAAATTCTCACCAATCTGTGAACTCCCGTTTCTTTTTTTAAAATACCGTAGGCATAACTGCCTTTGATTTCCAATGTTGCCGATTTTATTCCTATTCTTCCTTCCGGCCCGCCGGCTTCTCCAAATGACTGGTGCAAAACAGTTGTTTTCCAGCCAGAGGCTGGTCCTCCTTTGGCGGAGAAT
>CAZBAA010000057.1:0-2784 GCA_964490095.1 uncultured Candidatus Saccharibacteria bacterium | reverse complement strand
CAAAACTTCAGGCGTAGGATGACCATAATAATTTTTCCCTACCGATATAACGGCAATTTGGGGCTTGGCGCTTTCTAAGAATTCATCAGAAGTTGAATATTTTGAACCGTGGTGCGCAACCTTTAAAACATTTGATTTCAAATCAATTTGTCTGGCGATAAGTTCTTTTTCTATTTTGTCCGTGATATCCCCCGTAAAAAGAAAAGAGTTATCGCCAAAAATCAATTTGGAGACAATTGAGGTGTCGTTGGTTGTATTTTCTGCCTCTTTCCCCGTTAGGTCTTGCAACGGGTTCAAAAAAACAATTAAGGCGTCCCCCGCTTTTATTCGTTTGTCAGAAACATCGGTTATTATTTTCGTTCTGTTCACGCTTTCAGCTTCATTTAAGGCCTTGACCCATTCTTGGTATTCAAAAGTGCTTCTTTTAATTCCTGTCCACAAAACATAATTTACTTTATACCTTCTTAAAACTTCTATTAAGCCCTGCATATGGTCTTTTTCTGGATGAGTCAAAATTACCATATCAATTGTCTTGTCGTAAAAGGGCATTAATTTTTGCAGTTTTTCTAAAACGGCCGAGCTCGGGCCGCCATCAATTAATATTTGGTAAAGCTCTGGGGTTTGTATAAAAATAGCATCACCCTGACCAACATCTAAAAAATCAACTCTAAGATTATTATTTGCAACTAAATCAAAAACCTCCTGCCAAA
The DNA here is from genome assembly GCA_964490095.1 of uncultured Candidatus Saccharibacteria bacterium. Lineage (GTDB taxonomy): Bacteria > Patescibacteriota > Minisyncoccia > Minisyncoccales > Staskawiczbacteraceae > JACPYG01. Next base: position 2,074 of record CAZBAA010000057.1, on the reverse strand, counting down.
AAAATATGTTCAGAAAAAATAAGACTCCGATAAAAAATAATATGACTTTCTTTTTCATAAGAAAAAACTCTCTCCCCAGAAAGGGAGAGAGCGTTTTCAGAAAATCTATTTTTTCAATCCCATTATCCTAAACATCTTCGTACCGCACTTTACGCAAGTGCCTGTCATAGCAGCTCTTTTTTGACCGCCTTTGCCTTTCATTGCCACTTCTTTTGGGTCTTTCATTTCCCTCTTTGCTTTGCATTTAACACAATAACCTTCTGTCATTTTATTATATATTTATTATTAATAATTGCCGGCTTTTGTTTTAGATATCGACCTTGTATTATTGTATCTCTTAGAATAGTCGGGGTCAAACCCTTTGTCAACCCTTTAGTGAAAACTAATGGTCTTTTTTTTAAGTAAAAGAGAATTCAATACAACCGAAACAGAACTGGTAGCCATGGCCGCCGAGGCAAAAATTGGGCTCAAAAGTATTCTAAAAAACGGGTACAATACTCCCATTGCCAAAGGAATCAAAACAATATTATAGCCAAATGCCCAAAATAAGTTTATTTTTATAGTTTTCATAGTTTGTCTTGACAGTAAAATAGCCGCGGCAACAGACCTAAGGTCTTTATTAACAAGAGTAATATCAGCGGCTTCAATGGCAACATCGGTTCCGCTGCCCATAGCAATGCCCACATCGGCGGCAGCTAAAGCCGGAGCATCGTTGATGCCGTCGCCCACCATAGCAACCTTTTTACCTTCTAACTGTATTTTTCTAACCTCTGCTTCTTTCTGGTCTGGCAAAACTTCGGCCAAAACTCGCTTGATGCCAACCTTTTTAGCAATAGCTGAAGCTGTAAGATGATTATCTCCTGTAATCATAACCACTTCTATGCCAAGTTTCTGCAATTGTTCCACGCCCTTAATGGCGCTTTCTTTTAATGTATCGGCAACTGCAACAATAGCAACTATTTGCCCTTGAGCCCCAAGCATCATCGCCGTTTTACCTTCACTTTCTAATTTTTCTATTTTGTCTTGAACAGTTGTTAAAGAAATTTTTTCTTTTTCCATTAATCTTCTATTTCCAAAACTTATTTTCTCTCCAGAAATAAGTCCTTCAATACCATGACCGGGAATTGCCCGAAATCCTTGAACAGCGCTCATGACAAGTTTTTTCTCTTGGGCAAATTTAATTATTGCTTCTGCTAAAGAATGCTCTGAACTTTTTTCCAAAGATGCGGCCAGTTGCAAAACCTCATCTTGGCTCTTTTCTCCAACAACAACAATATCTGTAACTTCTGGCTTGCCTTGCGTTAAAGTGCCGGTTTTGTCAAAAATAACGGTGTTAACCTTATGGGCTGTTTCCAAGCTTTCTGCATCTTTGATTAAAATGCCTTGTTCGGCCCCCTTGCCGGTTCCAACCATAATTGCCGTGGGAGTAGCCAATCCCATAGCGCAAGGACAAGCAATAATTAAAACGGCAACCATGTTTAAAAGAGCAAAAGTCAAAGCCGGAGCGGGACCTATATCGTACCAAACAACAAAAGTGGCAACAGCCAACATCAAAACCACGGGCACAAAGTAAGAAGAAACCGAGTCGGCTAACCGCTGAATTGGCGCTTTACTGCCTTGAGCTTCCTGCACCAATTTGATGATTTGGGCCAGCATGGTCTCTTGCCCAATTTTAGTGGCTTTGAATGTAAAAGCGCCTGTTTTGTTTATTGTTGCGCCAACCACAATATCACCTTTGGACTTATCAACAGGCATACTTTCACCTGTAATCATTGATTCATCTACGCTGGACTCGCCTTCAAGAATTATTCCATCAACAGGAATTTTTTCTCCGGGCCGGACACGAACAATATCTGAAATCTGCACTTCGTTAATTAAAATATCAATTTCTTTGCCATCACGAATCACCCGGGCAGTTTTAGCCTGCAAACCAATGAGTTTTTTGATGGCCTGCGATGTTCCTGCCTTGGCCTTGGCTTCAAAATAACGGCCGAGCAATATTAACCCGATAATAATGGTGGCCACGTCAAAATAAGGAAAAGCTTCAACGCCAACACTTTTTACGGCCTGGGGG
>CAZBAA010000056.1:0-3086 GCA_964490095.1 uncultured Candidatus Saccharibacteria bacterium | reverse complement strand
TTTTCTAGCTATTACCAAATACGGGCTAAAAATATCAACACCTGTTATCTCAAATTTTTTCGGAAGCTGTAAATTTTTGGTAGCAGATCCGTCTCCACAACCCAAATCCAGCACAGTTGTTTTGATATCGGAATCTAAAAACTGCCTAAAAGGTCTAGAAAATATACCATAATATGTAAATGGCAACTGTCTATATAAAGGCATTAAAAATAAATCTATTTTTCGCATCAGAAGACTTGCGGCTTCTTGCCCCATGTATTCCAGTTTTTTTACCATGAACAGTGTTTCGTTTCTCTCACCACAATAGCTTTGTTTGCCGAAATTCCTGATTATACAGCTCAATCAAATTTCTTTTATCAAAGACGTTGTCGAAAATATATTGGTCGTAAAAAACTCGGCTTTCCTGAATTACCTTTCGCGCTCTGATGGTATCCAAGAGGTGTTTAACATTCCACATTAAAGCCGCCACGGTAGCCAAAAGGGCAGAAAAATCTCTCCTTTTTATTAAGACTAATATGCCTCTTGCAAAATTTATCGCAACATTTTGAGGAAAATATTTGAATATATTTCTAAGCTCATAGTTTTTTATAAATGAACGGATCGAATTTTTGGTTAAATGAAAATATATTTTATAAAAACTCGCCCCCATATGCCCCCTGTCGCCGACAGATTTCGAAAGATGATATACAAACGCCCTATCAGCAAGAACAACTCTATAGCCTGAAATCCAGACTCTCCAGCAAAAATCAATGTCTTCTGAATGAACAGACTCGGCTTCGTCAAAAATAACTTTTCTTAATACTTCCGACCTTACTGCCAATGCCGCGGAAACGCCTATAATATTGCGAGATGTTATTTTTTTCTTAACATCCTTATATTTTATCCATTGGAGGTGGGGTATAAGTAATCCTGCTTGAGGCGCTAAAGAACCGCCAGCGTGTTGTATCAAGTCTTTTTTCTCTAAATCCAAAAGGACTGCTTGGGCCGCCCCAACACTCAAATCTTCCTTAAAACAAAATGAAAATCCCTTAAGCCAATTTTTATCAACAACCGTATCGTTGTCCAAAAAAACCACAATCTCGCCGCCGGCCTTTTTTATGGCCTTGTTTCTGCTTGCAGAAGCCCCTATGTTTGCCCTGTTTTTTATCAATTTAATTCTTTTGTGTTTAGACACATAGGATTTCAAAATGTTCCAACTCTTATCTGTCGATCCGTCGTCGCAGACAATAATTTCAAAATTTTTATAAGCTGAAGACAACACACTATTTAGACAATTTTCCAAGTATTTCTCCCCGTTATAATTCGCAATCACTATTGAAAAGAACAAAGGTCTTTGCTTAATATTTTTTTTCTGAGCTTTTGCTATTAATCCGTAAGAATCGTCTATATTATCTGTAATCACATAATCTCTTGAAGTCAGTTTTGGCAAATCACCTTCTTTGGTTATAAATTGTCTTAATCTTTTGGGAACAAATACTGAAAGCTCTCTTGCAAGTTTGAAGTGTCCAATAATATAAGCAGGTTTATGGAAGATAGATTTTCTTATTTCCAAACTCTTTCTCTGGTATCTTCTGTTCGCCAGTTTATAACCACATATTTCAACCTTTGGAAATAGGTATGAAATAAGTCCTTCTAATTCCTCTTTTTTATATTCTTTTGTGTGGTAAGGGTTATACAATTTATTACCAAAATACACTGATTTCATTCCATTCGGCGTTGTCATAAAAAAAATTCCCCCACGAACAAGGCGTTCGTAGACAAGTGCAATAAATTCACGAACTCTTTTTACCGGCAGGTGCTCAATGATCTCGAATACCAAAACAACGTCAAATTTTTCATTAATCTTTCCAAGATCAAACGCGTCAAGTTTCCTAAAAGATAAGTTTCTGATTCTATTGGTTTTGGAGATCGGCTTGATTACTCTTTCATCGTAGTCTATTCCCAAAACACTCTTTGCTCCGTTTTTGGCAATAAATTCTGTACCTCCGCCAAATCCGCAACCGATGTCTAAGACCTTTTTCCCTCTACAGTATTTAAGAGCGTAACTATATCTGGCCGCGGCATCAGCTTCAAAAGAATCGGGGCGCTCTACGGTCTTACCTCGATTAATAAAAAAATTAGTTAATAATGTCCTCTTCATACTATCTTTCTGTCTCGTTTATCAAATTTAAAATTTTTTGGGCAGAATGACCCCAAGAATAAGCTTTAGATCTTTCTAATCCTAACCTTATCAATCTCTTTCTTAGTTGATTTTGGGTAAGAACGTTTAAAATCGCTTCCGGCAATGAGCCTTTATTATCCAAAAGTATACCCGCGTTTTTTACAACTTCAGGAAGAGAAGAATTTTTATAAGCAATAACTGGCACTTTACACGCCATCGCTTCAAGGGGCGTAAGTCCAAAACCTTCATAATAAGACGTGCAAATCACCACTCTTGCCCCACTATATAAAGCAACAAGGTCTTCTAATGGTATGTAACCAGGACAAACAACTTTGTCTGCAAGTTTCATTTCTTTAACCGTTCGCCAAAAACTTTCAAAGTATCCATCATGATTGTTGCCAACAAAAACAAGTTGAAATTTATTCTGTTTATTTGGGGGGGGACTATTAAACGCCCACAGCAAGTCTTCTGCACCCTTACGTGGTACAAAAGTACCGGGAACCGACAAAATATAATCTGAAGAGATATTGTAGTTTTTAATAACCTTTAAAACAAATTTTTGTGAACGTGTTAAAACTTTGGTCGTAATAAAACGACATATCCGGTATTGTTAACGTAATGGGGACATTAGTCATAAATGGAGTTGGAGGGTTTGGAAAATAAAATAGGTCAACTTTTTTTTGACGTGCTCTTTGAGGTATCGTGAATTGTACCCATAATTGTTCTTTTATGATAGTTAATATCTTTCCTGCTAGACCTTGTTTGCCAGTGGCATATAAAAATTTGCCTTTGAACAAAACGTAAGTATTCTTGCTATCAAGCTTCTTCATGGCTTTCACCATCTCCGAAACATATACCCCCATCCCGCTATTTGGGTTTCTGGAAACTAGATGATAATCAACTGCTATTTTCACTTTATGATTTT
>CAZBAA010000055.1:0-3104 GCA_964490095.1 uncultured Candidatus Saccharibacteria bacterium | reverse complement strand
GATATCACGGGAGACGTAGCTTTGAGCGAAGGAACCGAAATGGTAATGCCTGGCGACACAGCTAATTTAAAGATAAAGCTAATAGCTCCGGCGGCCTTGGAAGAGAAAAAGAGATTTGCTATCAGAGAGGGTGGTAAAACAGTAGGGGCTGGGATAGTGACAAAAATAATTAAATAGGTGAGTGAATGCCCGTTAAAAAACCAGCGACAAGAAGGAAGACAGTAAGAAAGAAAGCAGAAAGGAAATTAGAAGCTGTTCAAGAAGCGGTAAAGCCAAGGCTAAGAATTAAGCTCAAGGCCTACGACCACAAGATTATTGATAATTCGGTCAGGCAGATAATTGATATAGTCAACCGTTATGGAGCCGAAGTGGTAGGTCCGGTTCCTTTGCCTACAGAAGTTTTAAAGTTTACCGTCAATAGGTCAACTTTCGTTCATAAGAACGCCAGAGAGCAGTTTGAAATGAGAGTTCATAAAAGGATAATTGACATTTTAAATCCGAACCAAGAAATTATAGAGGCCTTAAGGGATTTGAATTTACCCTCTGGGGTTGATATTATGGTTAAAATTTAAGAGGCGCCATTAATTTTGCCGAAAAACTGGGCAATTGCCCAGTTTTTCATTAAAGGATAAATAATTCATGAAGTTTATTTTAGGGAAAAAGATCGGGATGTCGCAGTTATTTGACAAAGACGGTAAAGTAATACCGGTTACTTTGGCTTTGGCAGGCCCCTGTTATGTTTTACAGAAGAAAAATAAACAAGATGGGTATGAAGCCATTCAAGTCGGTTTTGAAAAGATAGAAAAAAAGAGCAAAATTAAAAAGCCAATGAAAGGGAAGGAGTTCAAGCATATTAAAGAGTTTAAAGGCAGTATTGATGTCCAACAGTACAACATTGGCGACAAAATAGACGTTTCTGTATTTCAAGAAGGGGATAAAGTAAAAATTTCAGGCGTTTCTAAAGGTAAAGGGTTTCAGGGAGGGGTGAAAAGACACGGTTTTTCAGGAAGAAACGCCACCCACGGGGTTAAACACGAGCACAGAACAATAGGGTCAACAGGGTCTCGTTTTCCTCAAAGGGTTATAAAAGGGAGAAAAATGCCGGGCCGGATGGGTTTTGAAAGAATATCGGTCAAAAATCTAAAGATAGTGAAAATTGACAAAGAAAATAACTTAGTGGCATTTAAGGGGGCGGTGCCGGGGCACAAAGGAACTTTGCTTGAAATAAGAGGATAATTTTTTTATGAAGACCTTAGTGTATAATCAAGAAGGAAAAGAAGTAGGTACAATTTCTCTGCCAAAGGAGATTTTTGATGTTAAACTAAATTCTGATTTATTGCACCAGATTGTTGTTTCACAAATGGCAAATAAGCGCCAAACTTCAGCTCATAGTAAAAACAGAGGTGAAGTGAGAGGCGGAGGTAAAAAGCCCTGGCGGCAAAAAGGAACGGGCAGGGCAAGGCACGGTTCGATTCGTTCACCTTTATGGAGAGGCGGAGGCGTTACTTTTGGCCCCAGGAAAGAAAGAATATTTGAAAAAAGTATTCCTAAAAAAATGAGGAGAAAAGCGTTATTGATGGTGCTTTCAGAAAAGGCCAGAAAGAATTTGTTGGTTGTTTTGGATAAATTACAGTCTTTTGACTCGGTTGATAGCAAGCCAAAGACAAAAGAAATAGCAAAAATTTTAAAAAAGCTGCCTTGCAGGGAAAACAGTTGCTTAATTGCTCTGCCCAAGTATGATAAAAAGATGTTTTTATCTGCCAGGAATATTGAAAAAGTTAGTACAGTTGAAGCAAGAAATTTAAATGTTGTGGATTTAATGACTTTCAAATACTTATTAATGGAAAAAGACGCGATTAATACATTAGAGGAAACATTTATATGAGTTTATTAGATTTTTTAAAAAAGAAAACCTCTTTTACTAAGTCCAAGGAGGGTAAAAAGAAAATAGAGAAAAAGGCGGTAGAAGAAAAGAAAAATACAAAGAAAGCAGTTAAAAGCCCGGTTAAGGCCTCATCCGTTATTTCTTATAACATCATCAAAGAACCTCACATTTCAGAAAAGGAAACAATGCTGCAAGATGATAACCAGTATGTCTTTAAAATTTATCCAAATGTGAACAAGGCAGAAATTAAAAAAGAAGTAGAAGGCATCTATGGAGTTAACGTTTTATCGGTGAATATAGTGAAAAGCCCGAAGAAAAAAAGAAGATTAGGTAAAGTTCAAGGTTTCAAATCAGGCAATACAAGGGCAATTGTCAAGATAAAAGAAGGACAGAAAATAGAAATATTATGAAAACATACAAACCAACAACGCCAGGCAGAAGGGGAATGACAGGAATAGATTTTTCCTTGCTTTCAAAAGAAAAACCAGAAAAAAGCCTTTTGCTTAATATAAAAAGAAGAGTTGGAAGATCAAAATCTTCAGGTAGAATTACGACAAGGCATAAGGGAGGCGGGGCCAAAAAACTTTACAGAATAGTTGAGTTTTCGCAAACAAAGATAGACACACCCGCCAAAGTTATCGCCCTGGAATATGACCCTAATAGAACGGCTTTTATTGCCAAAATTGAGTATCCTTTAAAAGAGAGACAGTATGTTATTGCTCCGCAAGATTTAAAGGTTGGAGATGAAATTATTTTTGCTGTAAAATCTCTTTTAAAACCAGGAAACAGAATGCAACTAAAAAACATACCAGTCGGAACTATGGTTTATAATGTTGAGTTGGAACCTGGCAAGGGCGGTAAATTGGTAAGGTCGGCGGGATCTTTCGCTCAGGTTTTAGCTCAAGAAGGGAATTATGTTAATTTAAAAATGCCGTCAACTGAAGTCAGGAAGTTTAAAAATGAATGTTTTGCCTCGGTGGGGTCTGTTTCCAACCCAGAAAACAAGTATTACAGAGTTGGCAAAGCGGGCAAATCAAGATTAAAAGGAAGAAGGCCTCATGTCAGAGGTTCTGCTATGAATCCGGTTGACCATCCTCATGGCGGCGGAGAAGGCAGGCAGCCCATTGGTTTAAAACATCCAAAAACTCCTTGGGGCAAACCGGCTTTGGGGGTAAAAACAAGAAATAAAAGAAAGTGGACAAATAAATTCATTATTAAT
>CAZBAA010000054.1:0-3154 GCA_964490095.1 uncultured Candidatus Saccharibacteria bacterium | reverse complement strand
TTTTTAGTTTCAGTGCCCTCGGTGGGATTCGCCCAGTCATACGACTGGGCGTCAGGTCGCATGACCTGACGAACCCTTTGGTGCGGTCGGCGGGAGTCGAACCCGCATGCCTTGCGGCGCTACCACCTCAAGGTAGTGCGTCTGCCATTTCGCCACGTCCGCTTTTTATTTAATTTCTTCCGTTATTGTTTCCGTTTCGGCCGGAGGTTCTTGGTCGGCGATTGCCGCGGCAAATTCTTTTTTCTTTATTTTTGCTTTTTTACCCTTGGTTGTCCTTAAATAATAGAGTTTTGCCCTTCTGACTTTGCCGTGTTTTGCAATTTCTATTTTACTAATGGCGGGCGAGTGCATTGGAAAAATTCTCTCTACTCCAATTCCCTCAACCACTTTTCTAACGGTAATAGTGGAAGATATTCCTTTACCGTGTTTTTTGGCAATAACTACACCCTCAAAAATTTGAATTCTTTCTTTGTTGCCTTCTTTGATTTTTTGGTGCACTAAAACTGTATCCCCGGGTCTTATGTCGAGTAAGTCGGTTTTTTGCTGGGATAAATTAAATTGTTCTATTTTGGTTGTCATAAACTTTGTAAAACTTTTTTCAATTCTTTCGGTAAATCCGATTCAAATTCTTTAGTTTCGCCGTTAGGTAAATGTATTTTCAAGTAAGAAGCGTGCAAGAACTGTCTGGTTAATTCCTTGGGCAAAGGCGAATCTTTGAACCCATACATTTTATCTCCGGCAATGGGGTGATGGATATAAGCAAGATGACACCTTATTTGGTGTCGTCTGCCTGTTTCTATTTTTACCTCAAGCAATGTGTAATCAGTATAGCGAGACAATACTTTGTATTTTGTAATGGCCTCTCTTTTTCCTTTTGACCCGGGCTCGTTTGGCAAATATACTTTTTGTTTTCTTTTGTCGCCCTTAGCCCTGCCAATTAAAGTTTTTATTGTGCCTTCATTATCTTTAACCGAACCTACTGCAAGGCAGACATACTTTTTCTCTACAGTTTTATTAATAAACTGTTTTTGAAAAAAAATCAAGGATTCATCGGTTTTTGCCACCAAAAGTATGCCGGAGGTGTCCTTGTCTAACCTATGGACAACGCCGTATCTTGGAGGTTTCCCAACACTCGCCAGATTCGGATATTTTTCTATTAGATAGTCACTTAGGGTATCTTTTTTCGTTTGCCCTTCTGGGAAAACAACCACTCCAGCCGGCTTATCAATCACTAACAAATCGAAATCTTCATAGAGCGGTTCTAAATAGATCATTATGGAGCACTGTAAGAAGTTCCGCATTCAGATCCGCATGCATCAGTGAGGCAAAGAGTGTACTTGAGCATATAAATGTCAGAAATACTTTCAAATCCTGATCTAAATGAAACATAGCCATTGCTAACAATCATAGTACCACAATCAGGCCTTCCATCTTCATTGATATCATCTATGAAAAAACTGTACTTACAGCCGCTGCAATAATAATTAGCATCCCATGCAGGGTAAAATTCAGGGACAAAATCCGGCACGCCTGATTGGTTATAATCAAAAGAGTAAAAACCTGGCGCATATGTTGCCTCATCTGAATTGGGCCAGTCACCGGTTTTATCGTAATAGAGTTGCATTGCCAAAGTAATTTGATTAAACTCTGTCAATGCCTTGGCTTTGTTTGTGGCTCTTCTAGCGGAGTTTAGGCCGACTATTATCAAGCTGGCTAGAATAGCAATTATGGCTATTGCCACCAAAAGTTCAATTATGGTAAAACCTCTTTTTTTGTTGAGCATATTTTTTGAACACAAAATTAATTATTTAGTTTATTATATCACACAACTTAGTTGTCAAAAAAGGTGGGCGTGATATTTCATTAAACTTGTGCGCGATGCAGGGATTGAGCCTGCGACCTCGAAGACGTCAACTTCGCGCTCTACCACTGAGCTAATCGCGCAGATTTTGGTGCGCCTGGCAGGAATCGAACCTGCTACCCACAACTTATAAGGTTGTTGCTCTGCCAATGAGCTACAGGCGCCCGTTTTTTATCAGTTTTTCAAAATCCTCTTTTTCTATTGTTTCTTTTTTAATTAAGGTTTTGGCAACTTTATCAAGCAGTTTTTTCTTTTTCAGCAGAATGTTTTTGGCTGTTTTTTCGGCTGTTCTGATAATCTTTTCAACTTCTTTATCAATTTTAAAAGCAACCTCTTCAGAGTAATTTCTTTGTTCTGATATTTCTTTGCCCAAAAAAATCATTTCCTCTTTTTCTCCAAAGGCAGTAGGCCCTAGTTGCGACATGCCGTATTCTTTTACTATTTTTCTGGCAATATATGATGCCCTGGCCAGGTCATTGGAGGCGCCGGTGGTCATTTCGCCAAATTTTATTTTTTCGGCCGAAAACCCGCCCAGCAAAGCGGCTATTTCAGACATAAATTGGCTTTTGGTTGTCATTTTTCTCTCTTCAGAGGGCATTTGCAAAGTATAGCCGGCGGCCATTCCTCTGGCAATAATAGAAATCTTTCTTACCGGTTCTGTTCCCGGTAAAAAAGTGGCAACTAAAGCGTGTCCGGCTTCGTGATAAGCCGCGATTTCTTTTTCCTTTTTTGAAAGTATGTGGCTTTTTCTTTCAGGCCCCAGTAAAACTTTTTCAATCGCTTCCAAAAATTCTATTTGGTCAATTTGTGTTTTGTTTTGCCTGGCTGCCAACAAAGCGGCTTCGTTGGCCACATTGGCCAGGTCGGCCCCAGAAAAGCCCGGGGTTCTTTCGGCGACCTCTTTAAAATTTATGTTTTGAGCAAGCGGTTTTTCTTTAGAATGAATTTTCAAAATCTCAGCCCTGTCGTGGACATCAGGCGGGTCTAAAACTATTTTTCTGTCAAACCTGCCAGGCCTTAAAAGGGCTGGGTCTAAAATATCACCCCTGTTGGTGGCCGCCATAACAATAACATTGTTTTCTCTTTCGAAGCCGTCCATTTCAACTAGAATCTGATTTAACGTTTGTTCTCTTTCATCATGGCCGCCGCCAATGCCAGCCCCCCTGTGCCGGCCAATGGCGTCCAGTTCGTCAATAAAAATTATTGAAGGGGCTGATTTTTTGGCTGTTGAAAATAAATCTCTTACTCTAGCCGAGCCCACCCCCACAAACATTTCAACAAATTCCGAACCGA
>CAZBAA010000053.1:2280-3181 GCA_964490095.1 uncultured Candidatus Saccharibacteria bacterium | reverse complement strand
GAGCTGTTTTACAGCTAAGCGCTACACAGCCAGTAATCCGTTTATCTCCTTTATTTCTTCTTCTAATTTTTCTATTCTTCTTTTATGATCGGCAAGAATTAATTTTTCAATTTTGTCTAAACGAAAATCAATTGCATCAAATCTTTTATCCACACCATCAAACCTTTTATCTACGCCATCAAACCCTTTCCCCACCATTACTGCAAGGTCGTTAATAGTAACATTTTTCTTTTTCATAAATTGATTATACGATGACAAAAATCTCTGTCAATTATCACTTCCCTAAGTTTTTTAGCGCTTGTTTTATTCTTTCTTCCGAATTTTTTATTTTTTTTTGGATTTGCTTTAAGGCGTCTTTGGCCTGCTGACGGGAAAAACCAAGCTGGACTAAAGCATCTTCAGCTTCATCAGCCGACGCTTTGGACTTGCCGCTAAGCATTTTTATTTTTCCTGTAAGTTCCAAGATAATTGTCATTGCTTTTTTAGAACCGATGCCGGGGATACCCTCAAAAATTTTCTCATCCTGCATCAAAATCCTGTCTTTGATTTTATCTAAAGACCCTAGGGCAGAAATTTCCAAAGCGGCTTTGGGCCCCACACCCCTGATATCATTAAGAACCTCAAAAAAGTCCAATTCGTCGTAAGTTAAAAATCCGTAAAGGTCCAAGGCATCTTCTTTAACATTCTGAAAGCAAAAAAGTTTGAGATTTTCCCCAATTTCTGGTAGCTTCAAAAGAGTCTGGCGGGACAAAAAAACCTTATAGCCAACACTGTTGACCTCTAATATAATAAACTTATCCTTCTTTAAAATGATTTTGCCTGCCAAATAACTTATCATTTTCTTATTTTATCATGTTTGAAATGCATTCCAAACTAAAACCCAAAGGAGACCAGCCGCAAG
>CAZBAA010000053.1:0-2270 GCA_964490095.1 uncultured Candidatus Saccharibacteria bacterium | reverse complement strand
ATTGCAAAACTGACAAACAATTTAAAATCTGGCAAAGCCCACCAGGTGCTTTTAGGCGTGACGGGTTCTGGCAAAACTTTTACAATGGCATCTGTAATTAAAAAAATTCAGAGGCCAGCTTTAATTATTTCTCCTAATAAAACATTGGCGGCGCAACTATATCAGGAGTTTAAAGAATTTTTCCCTCAAAGCGCCGTTCATTATTTTGTTTCATATTACGATTACTACCAGCCAGAGGCCTATATTGTCCAATCAGACACTTACATAGAAAAGGATGCCAAGATCAACGAAGAAATCGACAGATTAAGGCACGCTGCTGTCCAAGATGTAATTCTGCGAAAAGACGTGATTGTAGTCGCCTCTGTTTCTTGCATATATAACATTGGCTCCCCGGAAAACTATCAAAATGTTTCTTTAGATGTAAAAACAAAACAGAAAATAAGGCGTAAAGATTTTCTTTCTCATCTAACTAATTTACAGTATAAAAGAAACGACATCGACCTGACTCCGGGCAGTTTTAGGGCAAGGGGCGATATTGTAGACATATACCTGGTTACCGGTGAAAAAGTTTTAAGAATACATTTTAAAGGAGAACAAATAAATGCTCTTTCTTTAATGCCCGGCGGATTTAATTCGCAAAAACAAGCTGATGTAAAAAATTACAAATTATTCCCAGCCAGTTTTTGGGCAGCTCCCCAGGATAAAATCAGCATTGCTATTGAAAATATCAAGACAGAACTTCAAGACAGATTAAAAGAATTAAAAAAACAAGCAAAAGTTTTGGAAGCCCAAAGATTAAAACAAAGAACAAATTATGACTTGGAAATGCTGCAGGAAACAGGTTATTGCCATGGCATAGAAAATTACTCAAGGCATCTTGAATTTAGAAAGCCCGGCCAAGCTCCATTTTCTTTGGTAGATTATTTTGATTACTTTAACCCGGGCAAATTTTTAATGTTTATTGACGAATCCCACATTTCAATTCCCCAAATCAGAGCCATGGCGGTGCAAGACAAAATTAGAAAAGAAAACCTTGTTGATTTTGGATTTCGGCTGCCTTCGGCAATAGACAACAGGCCCTTGAAATTTTTAGAGTTTGAAAAAAGAGTAAATCAGGCAATATATGTATCGGCCACGCCGGCAGAATACGAAAAAGAAAAATCGGGCAAAAATATTGTAGAACAAATAATAAGGCCCACCGGACTGTTAGAACCATCAATAGAAATAAAAAAAACCGAAAACCAAATTGATGACTTGATAAAAGAAATTGAAAAAAGAACCAAAAACCAGCAAAGAACATTGGTGATAACCTTGACTAAAAGATTAGCCGAAGCAGTTGCTGACTATTTAGCCGAAAAGGGCGTTAAAACACATTATTTGCATTCGGAAATTAAAACAATGGAAAGACCTGAAATTTTAAAAAATTTCAGGCAGGGCAAATACGATGTTCTGGTTGGCATCAATCTTTTAAGGGAGGGCTTAGATTTGCCAGAAGTATCTCTAATAGCCATATTGGACGCTGATAAAGAAGGGTTTTTAAGAAACAAAACCACTTTAATACAAACTATGGGCAGGGCGGCCAGGCATCCTTTAGGCCACATAATTTTATATGCTGATAAAACCACAGAATCTATGAAGCAAGCCATTGGCGAAATAAACAGAAGAAGAAAAATACAGAAAAACTACAATAAAAAATACGGCGTAAAGCCGCAACCAATAATTAAAGACATAAGAGAATGGGGGTTTTCTAAAAAAGAGGATGTTGATTCAGAATTTTGGCTAATCCAAGATAAAAAACTGTTAAATAAAGAAATGAAAGAAGCCGCCAAAAATTTGGATTTTGAGAGGGCGGCCGAAATACGAGATTTAATTAAAAAGATAAGTTAGCGATTCCCCCTTATTGTTGCCAGAACGTTTTTTAAACCTCTTTTCTTCTTATCTAGCAGGCGCTTGGTCGGACGCCCTTTCTTTTTTGCGTTTTTTTCTTCCTTTTCTTTTTCTGTTCTCTCAATCTTTCTTGTTTTCTCAAAATGACCCCTGATTTCTTTCAATGGCTCTCTCGCCCATTTAGGCACTTCTCTTTTAAATCTTTTGGTTTTAGCGACTGGCGCCGCTTCCGGCGCTGCTTCCGGTGCTGTCGCAAACTCGGTAGCCGTCTCTTCAACCAACTCTCTCATATGCCTTTGTTTTTTTTCCTTCCATCTTCTTTGCCCCTCTATAATTTTTCTTTCCATTTCTTCTTGCGCCGCTTCTTCTATATTTTTCTTGAC
>CAZBAA010000052.1:0-3192 GCA_964490095.1 uncultured Candidatus Saccharibacteria bacterium | reverse complement strand
GATAAAACTTGGGAGACGAGTTGGGCTCGAAAAATCCTTATTGCTGTTTCCACCTATATTGTCATCGTCCTCTTTTTCTATTTCGCCGATCTTCAAAAGCCTTTTGTAAATGCGATTGTTCCGACCATCGGATTTATTCTCTCAACTTTTTCCGTGTCGCTTTTTAAGAGTTTTTGGATGAAGTGGTGGAATAAAGGAGACAATAGGGATGATTTAATGAAATAATGTATGAAAATAAAAGATTTACCGAAAATTGAACGGCCACGAGAAATTATTGTTTTGCGTCTACGAAAAACACTCTTTGGCAAAATGGACTGATGCCTATGCCGTTTGTGGCGTTTGTTTGTATTCTGTTTGGCCTTAAGTAAAATTAGCCATAAAATTTTTAATCAGATAATCGTGCTTAATGAAGGCGTCAATCGGGACGTCGATATTCCCGAGATTTTTATCACAATAACAATTCATCTCTTGGATCGAGGCGGGATTGACCTCGCAATAAAAAATTAAAAACTCTGTGATTAAAAAATTATTAATCGCAAAGATTCTCTCGATTTTCTTATAATCGCAAATATTTAGAAAATTCCTCCATTCTTTCTCAAAATCCAAATATATTCCATATTGTTCCCAAATCTCCTTCAATTTTTTCTTGAATACAAGTGGTTTAAATTGTACTCGTTTATACTTTTGAGTCATAAATATAAATTTTGTAGTTTTTATGAGATCAACGTGTAATTTTATTTTTTAGAACAAAATAGTTTTTCTTCAAAAAATTTGACTCGTCCATTGAAGTCGTAAACTCAATTTTGCCTAATAGAATTTGTAAAGCGAATAAAGATTCTCTTTTGAATAAATTTTTCTTGTTTGATTTTTCTTGATGGGTTTTAGTAATTACAATCCCATTCTTGGTTAAAATGGATGGCGTTCATGTTTTTCATTCGTTCCCGCCCTTTCTTGAAACATATTCGATAATTTTGTCCCAATTTAGATTATCCTTTGTATAAAAAAGTTTAACTATGTCTTTTGTCATCTCATTAATCTTTTTTGCGTAGAGCATCTTAAACATTTCATCTCTTTTCTTAGCCTCTTTATCAAGGGGTTGTATTATCTTCTTGTAGAGCTGGTCGTCTCCAGAAATTAATTCCCAGAAGGATTGGCCGCATATTTTGTAGTAACTTAAATCCGTATCATTTTTATTAACTTTATGGGGTTTATTATCTCGGCCATACATACACCCATTAACTGCAATGATTTGTTTAATGCCAAGTTCGTTACGGATAATCTTTTTAGATTTTTTAAAGTTTCTTTTCATAATACTCACCTGATCGCTGTTGCCCCAGTTTGGTCCAGATTTTATGCCAACGATATAGAGTTTATTGTCGCGTTTGAATATTAAATCGACGCTTCGGTATTTCCCCTCCTTTGCCTTTTTCCCGTTAAATACTCGATGGCATATATGAACTGCTAAATTTTCCATTAGATCTCCAAAGATAGTTTCTTCTTGGGAAGAAAGAAAGGCGTCAAGAATAGCCCTAGCAAGATCACCCGCAGTTTCTATGTTTTTTGCCTTAAAAAGGTACGGGTTTTTCCTTTTTGCTATAATTGATAAATTAGCAGATTTTAGCCTTGTCAATCTAATATTATAAAACGGTCGTATAACATCCGAAGCTATAAATTGATTTAATTTTTCATAGTTGAGATTTTTCATGTTTTTTTCAGTTTGTTTATATTTTTTACTGCCAAATTATAATACTCTTTTTTTATTTCAATACCAATTGAGTTGCGATCTAAAGAAAATGCAGCAATCGATGTTGTTCCAGACCCAAGAAATGGATCCAGCACCAGGTCGTTTGGGCGCGTAAATAACTTAATAAACCATGCTGGTAATTCTTTTGGAAAGACCGCACTATGTTGTCTATTTGAAGTTTCGGTAGCCATTGTCAATACGTTGCTTGGATACGCCATTTCTCTGCCGATCCATTTAGAAATATTTTTTCCAAAACCGCTACCTACCCTAGAATTATCTCTTATTTTATCGGTTTCACTCAGCCTTTTTAAACGAGTTTGAGCCCAATCTCCCATGGGTACCATTACTTCATTTTGATACATGTTAAATTTTCTATGCTTATTAAATTGAAGCAACCGCTCCCAAGCGTCGCGAAAACGGTTTGGCCACTTGCCGGGGTAGCAATTTTTTTTATGCCATATGAATTCTTCCGTTAAAAGCCATCCCTGTTTTCTCATGGCCAGTATCAATTCTATGACGTAAGTATGTCTTTCTCCGTTTGTCACTTTCTCCTTGATGTTAAGAATAAACGTTCCCATCGGTTTAAGAACGCGCAATAATTCGCCGGTTATTGGCAAAAACCATTCAACATATTTATCCGGAGGAATACCGCCGTAAGTTTTTGCTCTTTGATCAGCGTATGGGGGCGAGGTCACAATAAGGTCTACGCTATTACTCTCCATTTTTTTTAAAATTTTAAGACAATCGCCCCATATTACATCGGCTTTAATTTTTTCTTTATGATTAGAAAAATTAACCCCTTTTATGGTCTGAATATTGGATATCGGCACTGATTCAGTTTCTTGTAAATGGATTATGTCAAGCATTATCCCTTGAATTTGGAATTCGCGTCCTTTTTTAATAATGATTGGTTCAATATTTTTATTGGCTGGTTGTAAACGAATGTGATTTTTTTCTTTATAGAATTTTTTGAGTGTCGTATCGTTACCATCTATAAGGGCAACAACTTTCTGTCCATTTTCCGCCACGCTTTGTTCTTTCACCAAAATAATATCTCCATCCTTTATGTTTTCATCAATCATGCTATCGCCGACTACTTTAAGAGCGTAAATTTCACCGAATGACGGGACACGACTTTTTGGTACGGCAATAGTTTCTCTATTTTCAAAAATAGTAAGCGGTTGCCCGGCGGTAATTAATCCAAGTAGTGGAATTTGAATTAGTCCAATTGATTTTCTCACTTCGATTCCACGGGGCTGGTTTTCTGCTTTATTTAAATAGCCCTTATTTTTTAAGGCCTCAATGTGCTGATGGATATTAGAGACAGAGCGCAATCTGAAATGCCTTTTAATCTCTTCAAGGGCAGGGGACACGCCGTAGCGTTTATTATACTTGGTAATAAAATCCAAAATTTGTTTTTGGCGTGGGGTAAGCATGTTATAATTATA
>CAZBAA010000051.1:2999-3268 GCA_964490095.1 uncultured Candidatus Saccharibacteria bacterium | reverse complement strand
ATCTTGTAAAAAACCATGAAGCCTTATTCTTAATTTAGAATCTTGTTCTTGTGGTTCTAAATGAATGTCAGAAGCGTCGAGTGAAATCGCGCCGAATAAAACAACATCTAAAAGGTTGGTAATGTTTTGCTCAATATAGCTCTCGATTTTCTTTCTAAAGCCATCAATATTCTTTACATCCTTTTCAATTTCTTGGGTTATTTCGGGAGCGATTGTCACAGAACCTAACAATTTTTTATCAGGTGTATCCATTTAAATGTTGTTTGTTA
>CAZBAA010000051.1:0-2989 GCA_964490095.1 uncultured Candidatus Saccharibacteria bacterium | reverse complement strand
ATTTAAATATTTTTCTACTATTCATATGAAGAGTTTTTTTGTTGTTTGTTATTTCTTTTATATCGGCTCCATTTTTTGTTAGAAGCCCTGCTAATTTGAATATCTCAGCTGTTGTTTTTGAATTTTTAAAATTATCTGTATAGATTATAAGTCCTGCCAAAAGACAGCTTGCAGCTTCTTTTTTGATAGGACTTCCATTGCTCGGTTTTATTATGTCAATTATTATTTCTGAAAAAGAACAGTTTTTGTTTTCCTTTATGTTATTTATGTCTAGAACGGAAGAGTTCGGATTATTTGATAATTGTACCTTAAAATCCTGCGCCCCCAAAGTTATAATTAGGTCTGGTTTTATTTCTGAAAAATGAAAAGAAATATCTTCTTTTCTTACGTTCCCTTTGTCTAAAGTTAAGTGTATCTTTAGGGCCTGGTCATTTTTTTCGTAATAGATTTGTGAAACATCGTCTGACTTTTGAGGGATTGAAATAACAAGATTTTTAGGATGGGAAATAAAATCTAAACTAGGAGCTAAGAACCTTAATTTTTCTGGTAGTTCCTGCACAATCAAGTTTACATTTTTATTTGATTCTTTTAAAGTATAAAAAAGAGCCAAAGCAGCTGCGATATTCTCTGGCTCATTTGTTTGCGATGGCAATATGCAAATATTTTTAGATTTTTCAATGAATTGTCGAGCTTTTGCTAAGTCAACCATGTTTTTGGAGTTATTCTACCCTATGCGATTTTGAAAAATAATGCAAGTGAATTATCTCACAATAAATTCTAAACAAACCCAAAAATTAGGAGAAAAGATAGCCCTTCAGCTTCGCTCGGGGCAAGCGGTGGTTTTGGCTTTGCAGGGGGATTTAGGCAGCGGTAAAACAACTTTTTTACAAGGATTTGCCAAAGGGCTGGGCATCAAAGAGAAAATCTTAAGCCCTACTTTTATAATAGTTAAAAGATTTAAGTTGAGAAACTATAATTTTAAAAACTTTTACCATATAGATTGTTATCGGATTAAAAATTATAAAGATCTTGATAAATTGGGATTTAAAGATATTATTGCAAGCCCAGAAAATATCGTGGCAGTTGAATGGCCGGAGAAAATCAAAAAAATTATGCCCAAGTCAACCATTACCATTGAGTTTGATTTTATAGACAAAAACAAAAGAAGAATAACTATTAACTTCTAACGAGTTTAACAAAGTGGTATAATACTCTATGGATGATAAAAAACGGTTGATTATTATTGATTCAAATTCACTACTGCACAGATCTTTTCATGCGCTACCGCCCTTAACAGCTAAATCGGGTGAGCAAACAGGAGCAATTTACGGGTTTTTATTAGTTTTGTTCAAAGCCATAAAAGACCTGCAGGCAAACTATATTGTTGCTTGTTTTGACACTAAGGCCCCGACTTTCCGCCACGAAAAATTTGTTGATTACAAAGCCCAAAGGCCGGAAACTTCAAAAGAAATAGTATCGCAGTTGTCAAGAGTAAAAGAGATTTTGGAGAAATTAAAAATTCCTGTTTTTGCCAAAGACGGTTTTGAAGCCGATGATTTGATTGCCACAATTGCTACAACAGCGAAAAATCAGTCAGGTAGTTTGCATATTTACATACTGTCGGGGGACCTTGATAACCTTCAATTAGTTGACAAAAATACCAGCGTTTATACTTTAGGCAGGGGCATAAAAGATACAGCCGTTTATGATGAGAGTAGGGTTGTTGAAAGATTTGGCGTAAAGCCCTCGCAAATGATTGATTTTAAAGCTTTGGCGGGAGACCCTGCCGATAATATTCCTGGAGTGCCTGGCGTGGGTAAAAAAACGGCAGCTGAATTGATTCAAAAGTTCGGCGGTGTCGAAAATTTATACAATCAAATTAGTCAAGGCATGGCAAATATTAAACCAAGAATAAAAGACATTTTAATAGATAATAAAAATAAAGCCCTTTTGTCTTTAGAGCTGGTTGAGATGAAAAAAGATGTTGATATGAAGTTTTTGCTTGACGACTGTAAGTTTGGAGAGTTTAATCTAAAAGAAGTTGAAGAAAAATTAAGGGTTTTTGACTTCAATAGTCTTATTAGCCGCTTACCTTCATTATTAAGCCGTTAAAAAATATGGAAATATTCAGCGTTTCATTTAAAATAGCAGTTTCTATAATAATTACAGGAATATTTATTGTTTCTGTTTTTATAGCGTTAAACTATGAGAGGTTGGATATAAATTTTTATATTGTTTTTACTCTCATTACGGTGTATGTTTTTTTGTTCGGTTTTGCTACCGGCCAAAGATTTGCTACACCTGTAAGAAGGTTATTAAAGAGAGCAACCGATTTAAGCGAGGGCGACTTGACAACAAAGATTTATTTTGACGATAAAGGCGAGTTTAATGATTTAGCCAAAGCTCTTAACAAAATAGCAGATGAACTTAAAGAGAGCCGCTCTAAAGCCGAGACGACTGAAAAGTCGGTTGATATAAAAGTAAAAGCCAGAACCCAGGCCTTAGAAGAAACAATCAACGCCTTAGAACAAAAGGTCAAAAATAGAACCTTGGAACTTCAGAGAATTATTGACAAATCGGAGTTATCACAAAATCAAATAAAAAATAAAGAATCAGAAATAAATCAACTTAAAAGAGAGATGGGTAATTTAAAAAAGCAATTATCGGGATAATTTAAATACCATGCCCGAACTTCCGGAGGTGGAAACAACAGTAAAAGGTTTGAATTCAAGGGTCCTGAAAAGGGCCCTTGTTGATGTCTGGTCGGATTGGGAAAAGACGATTAAAAAACCAGAGAATTTTAAAGTTTTTAAGAAAGAAATCAAAGGGAAAAAAATCTTGAAAATATGGCGAAGGGCTAAAAATGTAATTTTTGATTTATCGGGAGGATACTCCCTTTTGGTTCACCAAAAAATGACAGGACATTTAATGGTTGGGCAGTGGAAAAGGGTAAGAAATAAATGGCTGCCGGTTAAAAAAGGGCCCTTAG
>CAZBAA010000050.1:393-3274 GCA_964490095.1 uncultured Candidatus Saccharibacteria bacterium | reverse complement strand
ATTATTCCCGTCTCAAACAGAGCGTCTCCAATCATAACTTCTATCTCTTGGCTAAAAGGAGATTTTTCATATTCTTGGCTTAAAGAATAAGCCGACGGATCATTCCCCCTCAAAATCGTTCTTTTACTTTCATCGCCAAGAGCTGTATTAAACACAATTACATTATTCAAGTTGTTTAATTTAATATTATCTAAAAGGCACCGATAACTAAAAACAGAAGGCTCAAAAGCAATAACTTTTCCATTCTCGCCTGACTTTTTGGCAAAAAAAACGGTGTGAAAACCCAAAAAAGACCCAATATCATATACGACATCTCCCTGTTCAATATTTTCAAGTATTAACTCAATAACTTTACGTTCATCTCCCAGTCCCACAACGGTTTTGGTTAAATAAATCAACTGAGTATAATTTTTAACATAAAAACACGCGCTTATCCCCTGAATTAAATGGATAATTTTTGAATCTTTCGGTTTAAACAGGTCAAAATAAACCTTTTTACATAATCTATTAATATAAGTTAATTTGGCAATTTTTCTTGCGAAAAGAATCAGATAATAACCAATAAGGTTTTTTTCCATAAATTTGAAATCATTAAATCACTAATTTTATAATTCTTCTGAAAAATCCGCGCAAAGCATACCAAACATCGCCCTGCTTGATAAACGCCAATGTTCTTTTAATCAGCACCTTTTTCTTTTTCTTTAATAGAGCTTCTTTTGTAATAATTTTTTGATTTTTGTATTTATCAATAAGTTTTCTACTCTCGCTGTTTACCAAATCAATTGACTTTGTCAGCTGTTCTGCATGGGCTCTGTAAGATGCAAGAAACTTATTGAGCCTGTAAAAATTAGGCCTCAATAAAGCCATTCTTAGGAAAAACTCGGCATCAGCCAAGCGAAGATACTGCTCGTTAAATTTTCCTATTTTACAATGTAATTCTTTGCGCCAGAAAGTCGCCTGCGTACTCAAGGGCATGGTTAAGTATATTAAAGTTTCGATGTCAAAATTGGTATGTTTTATATAGTCAATTCTTTTCCCTTTTGCATTAATCACAAAAATATTTCCGAAGACAACGTCTATTCCAGGATTTTTTTTAAAGACCTCTACAACTTTTTCAATCGTCTCTGACATATAAAAGTCATCTGAATCAAGCCAGCAGAAAATATCTCCGGTTGCCATGTCAAAACCTTTGTTCATGGCATCTGCACATCCTTTATCTTTTTCTGAAATCCATTTTAAGTTATAAGTTTCTTGGTATTTTTTAAGTATATCTAAGCTATTATCCGTTGACCCTCCATCAACTACGATATGCTCAATAAAAGGATAATTCTGGTTCTTTACTGATAAAATATTTTCCTCTAAAAACTTACCTCTGTTAAAAGTCGGAGTAATTATTGATACAGATAAATTATTATCTTCTATTTTCATTGTTAGGGATCAAATTTATGTAATCATTTTCTTTAAGCCCTGATCCAAAGAATATTGCAGCTTCCAGCCCAATGTTTTTTCAATTTTTGAACTGTCTAAACAATATCTAATTTGTTCTCCCGGCCTGTCTGGGTGATAATTAGGATTTGCTTGCTTGCCTAATAGTTTGGCAATTTTTTTATACAATTCGTTTAAAGTTGTTTCTTTGCCGCTGCCGATATTAAAAGTCGGCTCTGGATAATCATCTTTTAAATCAAGCACCAAAAGGTTTGCCCTTACAGCATCATCCACATAAACATAGTCTCTGGTTTTGTTGCCATCCCCAAATATATCGCTTTGATGCCCTGATCTTAATTTTCTAATATAATCAGCCATAGCTCCTGTTACCTGCCTTGGACCATAAATAGCGGCATTTCTTAAGATAACACAAGGCAAACCATGCGCTTTCTTAAAAAATTTCAAATAGTTTTCAACTGCATATTTGGCAATTGCATAAGGAGAAACCGGACTAAATATTTCTGTTTCTTTGACGGGCAGATTCTTAGTGTTTCCATAGATAAATCCAGAAGAAGTAAAAACAAACTTTTTAGCGCCATACTTTTTGGCATTTATCAAAAGATTAACTGATCCTGCAATGCTATCTATATCAATCAAAGGATTTTCAACTGACTTTGGGACCAGTACATTAAAAGCAAAGTGATATATAAATTCAGGTTTTTCTTTTTTAAAAATATTCCCAATCGCATTATCAGATATATTTGCTTTGTAAAATTTTGCCTTTGGATTCAGATTCTCTTTCCTGCCCGTAGACAAATTGTCAATAATAAAAACTTTGGCTCTTTTTTTTATTAAAGAATCAACCATGTGAGAACCAATAAAACCAGCTCCCCCGGTAACCAATATTTTTTTATTTTTTAGATTCATCTTTTAAAATGCATCACTTATTAATCTTCTTTCCCCCTTTGATTTTGACATTCCTGCGTAATTTGTAACCGTCGCTGACCAAACTTGCTTCCATCCTTTTTTGTGTTTAATTTTAGTAAAGAATTTATAAAAGTTTCTTAAAACAAAAGAGGGCACAGCAGAAACAGTAATAAAAAAAGCTGAAAAGACTGTTGCATTTAAAATGCTTGATTCTTTGAAAAACAGCAATATGCAATTTGGATAAGACAGCTGATAAAACAAGCCAAAAGCTTTCATGGTAACCATTTCCCTAATAAAACCTCTCATAAATTCTCTTTTTTGGATTACCATTATATTTCTATATTCACTGCTTATATTCTTAATAGACAACAATAAATCAATTAGTTTTACCCTTTTTGCGTAATATAGCTCGAATTGATCTTCCGTATAAAACTTGTAATCAATATGTTCCATATTGGTATGAATTATTCTTTTGTTAAATTTAATTATTTGCGAATTAGGATAATTTAAAAATAAAAGATTGTACAAA
>CAZBAA010000050.1:0-383 GCA_964490095.1 uncultured Candidatus Saccharibacteria bacterium | reverse complement strand
GATTCTGACTCTGAAATAACAGCAAATATTTTGTCTATTTCCATAATAAAATCAACTTCTTTAACCAGTAATCTTTTGATTAAATTATTATTAAACAAAAGCACCGAAAGAAAGCAAAAACTTAATCTTACGCCTATAACTTCTTTTGGATTAATTTCGTATTTTACAGGCATATTTCCCTGAAACGAGTCGAAATAAACCTTCTCTGTGCCAGTCTCTTCGTCAATAAAATAAGACTTGTTTGAAAGTATGACAAGCCCCGTGTTTTCATTGCAATTGTTATTAATAAAATGCACCACTTTTTTAATGCCATCATCAGCTATCATGTCGTCATCTCCCAAAAGCCATATGAATTGACCTTCCGCCATTTCCATTACCTTAAT
>CAZBAA010000049.1:0-3453 GCA_964490095.1 uncultured Candidatus Saccharibacteria bacterium | reverse complement strand
TTGAATTTTAAATTGTGATTTTGAGTCAACAAAGTTGACTAATATGTGCGCTTCAATATGATTTATAGGCACAATTGGAATATCCCAAAAAAGAGAAAGAGCTTTGGCAAAATTCACTCCAACCCAGAGG
Organism: uncultured Candidatus Saccharibacteria bacterium; assembly: GCA_964490095.1. GTDB lineage: Bacteria > Patescibacteriota > Minisyncoccia > Minisyncoccales > Staskawiczbacteraceae > JACPYG01. The sequence goes on along the minus strand of CAZBAA010000049.1, from coordinate 3,323 downwards.
CACGGTTCCAGCCCCGGCCCTTGAGTTACCGCGATTAAATCAACCTCCGGTTTTTTATATTTTGCTAAAAATTGAGTTAACTTGCCATAAAGTTTTTCTTCTCTTTCTAAAATTTTCTTCAGTATTTTGAATTTTGGATTTTGTATTTGTTTAGGAATTAGAAATTGGGAATTAGAAATTTTCAATAATTTACTTTCCTTTAAGGCCTTTGTTAAAACAAGGGGTAAATTTTGCTGGTGTTCTCTCTTTGCCAGCATTGGATAAACTCCGCCGTATTTTTTGTGGATTTTTACTTGTGAAGAAACAATGTTTGATAATACTTTCCAGCCTTCGACTGGTCCGCCGTAGGCGGAAAAATTGCTAGTCTTTGGGGCCTTTAAAATAGCAATTCCTGTATCGTCGCAAGATGTTTCAACAGCTAAAATTATTATTCTTTTTTGTTTCATATTATGTCTTCAGCCTTCGGCTGACCAACCGTAGGCTGGCAATAGCTAAAATTATCATAGTAATTTGTCCATTATTTATACAATAGGTCTTGTCTTTTTTCAATTTTTAGGTTAATATCGAGATAAATTTAGGATACGCCGCTATCGTCTAATGGCTAGGACACTAGGCTTTCAATCTGGTAATCGGGGTTCGATCCCCCGTAGCGGCATATGGATAAATCAGATTATTTGGATATTGCAAAGGCCTCGGACATCCAACATCTAAAAGAGAGAATATTGTACCGTTTTTTTGAAATGATTCCCGGATTAATCAGTTTGGGGACTCTCGCAGGAGTCCTCGTTTTGTCTTGGCTGTTTCCAGCCCAAGTGGCGGTTTTTATAATTTCTTTTTGCTTTTATTATTTATTCAGGGTTGTTTATTTTTCCATACATCAAGTGGTTAGTTATTTAAAAGTCAAAAAGCATATTGCAACGAATTGGATGCGCGAGTTAAATAATATACCAGCTTGGGAGCGCGTTTACCACTTGGTTATTTTGCCCGCCTATCAAGAAGAATTCAAAATTATCAAAGAAAGTTTGGACTCCTTAATAAACTCTGATTACCCAAAAGAAAAATTAATCGTTGTCTTGGCGATAGAAGAAAGAGCAGGCGGCAAAGCAAAAGAAACAGCCAGTTTGGCTGAAAAGGAATATGCCGGCAGGTTTTTTAGGTTTCTGGTTACTTTGCATCCCGGCAATATTAAAAATGAGATAGCTGGTAAGGGTTCTAATGTGGCTTGGGCCGGCAAAGTGGCCAAAGAAAAAATAATAGATGCTTTAAAAATTCCTTATGAAAATATTTTGGTTTCTAGCTTTGATGTTGATACTAAAATTTACCCCCAGTATTTTTCTTGTTTGACTTGGTATTATTTGACAGAAAAAAAGCCAGAGAGAGCAAGCTATCAACCAATTCCTGTTTACAACAATAACATTTGGTCGGCTTCGGCTTTTACCCGCGTTGTTTCTACATCAAACACTTTTTGGCAAATGATACAGCAAGAGAGGTCGGAGAAGCTTACAACTTATTCTTCTCATGCAATTCCAGCTAAAGTATTTTTCCAAGTCGGTTATCCTGGCAATGTGGTTTCAGATGACTCCAGGATTTTTTGGAGGGCTTATTTTTATTATGACGGCGATTATAGGGTAGTGCCTATTTATTATTTGGTTTCAATGGATGCGGTGATGGCCGATAGTTTTTGGAAAACAGTGATTAACCAATACAAACAGCAAAGGCGCTGGGCTTGGGGGTGCAATGAAATTCCCTATGTGTTTTACGGATTTTTAAAAAATAAAAAGATACCGCTTTGGCGCAAGATTTCTCATTTGTACACTATTATTGACGGTTTTTGGGCCTGGGCGACGGCAGCTCTTTTGCTTTTTACTTTGGGCTGGCTGCCAATTTTTTTGGGCGGGCGGAATTTTAATTTTACAGTTCTGTCTTTTAACCTGCCGATTTTAACAAGCAGAATTATGACAATTGCCTTGCTTGGCATGTTAGTCTCCGCTGTTTTGAGCACAATGCTTTTACCTCCTCTGCCTAAAAGCATGAGCAAGGTTGCCAAATTGCTGAAAAGATCATCTATTTTTTTGCAATGGCTGTTTTTGCCGGTTACCTTGATTGTTTTCGGCGCTTTCCCGGCTTTGGACGCTCAAATTCGGCTAATGCTGGGCAAATATATGGGTTTTTGGGTCACCGAAAAAGTTAGGAAATGACGCGCTTTAATTTACTCAAAGTGGATTTTTGCCTTGAACTGTTTTAAGCGTTCTTCTAACAGCGGGCAGTTTTTTAATTGAGGGTCTTTTTCTAAAATTTCTTTGGCCGCCGTCCTCGTTTTTTCAACCAGAAAAATATTTGATAATCCTTGCATTGCCATATCGGGTATTCCCCATTGCTGTGAGCCGTAAAGCTGGCCGGGACCCCTAATTTGCAAATCAATTTGCGCTAGTTCAAAGCCATTGTTGCAGCCAACCAAGGCCTTCAATCTTTTTCTGTTGAGCTGGTCGGGTGAGGTGGTGAATAAAAAGCAATACGACTGGCTGTCTGACCTGCCAACTCTTCCTCTGAATTGGTGGAGTTGCGAAAGCCCAAACCTTTCTGCTCCTTCTATCATCATTACCGTGGCTCTTGGCACATCTATGCCAACTTCAACAACAGAAGTAGAAACCAAAATATCAACCTCGCCATTCTTAAAGCCCGACATTGTTTTTTCTTTTTCTTGCGCTTTCATTTTGCCATGGATCATTGCTATTTTTAAATCAGGGAAGATATTTTTCGAAAGTTTTTCGTACTCTTCTTTTACGGCTTTAACTTCGCCCCACAGGTTTGTAATTTGTAATTTAGAATTTAGAATTTCAATCCTGGGGCAAATGACAAAAATTCCTTTACCTTCTTTTACCTCTTTTTTTATAAAATCGTAAGCCGCTTTTCTTTTTTGGGGGCTGACAATAAACGTTTTTACCTTTTTTCTGTCTTTTGGCATTTCTGTGATTAAAGATAAATCCAAGTCCCCATAAACAGTTAAGGCCAAAGTTCTGGGAATAGGAGTGGCAGTCATAGATAAAAGGTGGGGGATTAGTTTTATTCCTGAAAAGAGCTGGGCTCTTTGGTTAACTCCAAACCTGTGTTGCTCGTCAACGATTACCAGTGTCAAATTTTTGAACGTTATTCCTTTTTGTATCAAAGAATGGGTGCCAATCAAAATATCAATTTGGCCATTTTTCAAATCTTTTAGTAAATCTTGGCGGGCTATTTTCAAAAGATTATCGGCTAAAGAAACTCGGCTGTCTTTGCCAGTTAGCAGGCCTGTTTTTACATTAAATTTTTCCAGAATCTCTTTC
>CAZBAA010000048.1:0-3458 GCA_964490095.1 uncultured Candidatus Saccharibacteria bacterium | reverse complement strand
TAATCAAATTTATATCAATCCCAAGATTTTTTTCATTTTCATTGTATTTTATAATGTCAGGATACTTCTTGTAAAAAGACATCACAACGCCGCGCGTGTTGTCTTTTGATCCATTATTAGAAACGCATATTTGAACCTTTCCTTTCAGTTGCGCGGCCTCCGGCGCTATTTTGCTCAAAAGATTTTCTAACTTTCCGGATCTGTTATACGTGGGGATAGCAATGCTTAATGTTTTATTAGCCATATCTTTTCTTAAAATTTGAATTTATAATCACCTCTTATATTGCACTCTTTTTGCTAATCACTTTTTTTATTAATTTTGCGTTGTGCATCGCTTGACCTTTTACAATCTCTATTTTTATTTGCAACTGCTTTCTTATTTTATTTTTATTCCTCCACGCCAAATCGATTACCGATTTTAATCTCTCAAAATTCATATCTTTTACATCTATTACAAAATCCTGTAAACCTAGCATTTCTCCCATAATACCAAGCGCTTTTTGGCTGTAAGCAATAGAAATTGTGGGTAGGGTCATTGAGGCAGAAGCTATACAAGCGTGCATTCTTGCTCCGATAAAAAACTCGCATTTTCCTATTATTCCCTTTGTTTCTTCTGGAGTGTATTCCCCATCTACAAAAAAAACTCCTTTTTTGTTTTTCATCAAAGAATATATCTCTTTGGCAACCTCCCTGTCGTCATTGAAGGGAACATCTATAACATGGGGAATAAAAATAATATCGCAATCTAAAAATTCAATAATATAATCACCCGCTTCAGCCATTATTTTCAAATAATTCTTGTTTCTTTCTTTAGAAGCAAAACCGCTAAATTTATATCTTGAAAATAATTTGCTGACTGATAAACCAACCAATGGCCGAGAACTAACAATTCTTTCTTTTAATAAAATACTGTTTACTTTTTGAGGAGGAGCAGAATTAAGCAAAAAGGCGGGGTCCGCCGTAACTGCTAAATTTTTGTTTTTAATTCCCATCGCCAACACATTATGATAAGAAAGTTTTTCTCTGACTGTAATAAATCTTGCGCGACTAAGTAAAAATTTCGTCATTGTTCTGTTGTACCATTTTAAAAATGTTCCTATAGTTTCCCCATAAATGATAACAGGTTTTCCAAAAATAATCCCCGGCAAAAGATTTAATATTATATTGACAGGTGTGCCGTAATCTTCAGTAAGCCCATCTCCTCCGGTGTTCAAGATAACGTCGGCTTCATAATATTCTTTTAATCCCTGTCCCTTTCTCAACCATACAATATCTTTATTAAAATATTTTTTGACCAAATGCCACAAAAATAATTTTGCCAAACATAAAACTGTACGCGCATTTAAAATTATATTCTTTTTTGAAAGTTTGCATAAAATCGGGAAAAATTTAATATTCTCCTCTTTTATATAATTAGACAAATCTGGATAGTAAGTAAAAACAGAAAAACTCGAACCTGAAATTTCTTTGGAAACAGCGTATATTTGAGAATGAAGCAAGGCAGAACATCCTTTGTTAAGCCTATTGCCGTAATTAGTAATTATAATTTTAGGCATATTGCCAACAATTAAAATTTTTCTCTTCTATTTCATTTATAATTTCCAAAAATCTGCGATTGGGATTATATCTTGTTTCTATATAATTATTGTTAAATTCTTTCTTAAGATGTCCCAACTCCAATGATTTCGATATTTTTTCAAGAAAGTTTTCCAGTTGATTCATATTTTCAAACGATTTATCGCACGCTCCCAATTCCTCAAAATTACTGACGGCAACGGGATAATCTATCGACTGTAAAGCAATTTTTCCCCTCATTGAAGCTTCAGCTAAAGTAGTAGAATTAAAACTTACAAAAATATCTGAATTCTTAAAAGTTTGTTCAAGAGATTCTTTTTCTTTGGTAAACGAAATTTGGGGCAAACGTTTTTTTAAAAGGCCTCTGTTTTCAGCGTAGTGAGGGCGATAAATAAATCCCATACCCAGTTTTTTGCAAATTTTTAGGATATTATTCAAAGTATTAACTTTTATGGAGAAAAGTTCTTTATTGTATCTTTGAAAATCCTCGCCGAGATAACATACATTGCAAGCACCTTTCCTTTTTTTAAAAAAATCGTATTTTGTAATTAAATAAGGATAACCTAAAACATAAATATCTTCTGGTCTTCTCATTTGAAACTTAACGCAAAATTCTTTAAAGTAATTTCCCCACACCAAAGCGTAATCAGCGGCTTGAAAATCAGTATATTCAGTAAGAGAATCATACATTGAGCGTTGAATTACCAAAGTAATTATTCCCATTTTTTTTGCCGCCAAAATTATGGCTCTTTGAATGGGAAAGACATCGTAACTTAACACAATATAGTCTGGCTTTGCTATCTTTAATTTTCCTTCAACCCTTTCCATCAATTGATAAAGATATTTTTCATTTTTCTCCTTTAAATAAGAAGCAACCATGTGGTCTAAGTCGTTTGTCTGAATATATCCCATAAAATTTGAGAGGGCAAATAATCTGTCTTTTTGGCCCTGGGTTATAAGACCTACATTAAATTTTCTTCTTGCCGCCAAAATAATTGGAAAATATTTCGACTCTTCAAACAAAATAGTTTTTTGATTTTTTTTTCTTCTTGAAAGAAAGAGTTTTAAGAAAAATTTGTCCAGGATAATAAGAAACTCTCTTATTTTATTATATTTTTCGATGTGAAGATTTAGCCCTTTTAAAAAAGACTTTTCATTAATATCTTTAATCCAAACCACCCTGTCAAGCCTTTGGAAATAGTCAAATATCAAGAATTGGGCGATATCTTTTTTCCCTCCTAGAAAATCATTAAATGAATTATTTTCCATTGAAAAGATAAAAAGTTAATTGTAGTATTGTAGAATATGTCTTATAAAAAATTTGCGAAAGACGCTGGATTTGTTTTTTTGGGCCAACTGTTAACTGTTATCAGCGGGATAGTTACCTTGCCAATTATAACAAAGTCACTGGGCGCTCAAAATTACGGAATTTGGATTCAGTTGATAGTAACCGTAGAACTTATATCGTCTTTTGCTCCGTTAGAACTTCCGTATACTTTAGTCAGATTTTTAGCCGGAGAAAAAGACAAAAGAGAAATTCAAGACGGAGTTTGGTCGGTTTTTACAATAATACTGGGTATTTGCTTTTTTATTTCTTTTCTTTTAATACTATTCTCCGGACCAATATCAAATTTTTTCGGATTTGATAAAACATTTATTCTAATTTTATCTTTAATTATTATATTTGAATGCCTCAATCAGGTTTTTTACAGCGCCATTAGAGCATTCCAACAAATTAAAAAGTATTTTTCTCTTAAAATTGCACAAACTTTAGGGGGAGTGTCTCTAATTATTTTCGCAATATTTTTGGGCTACGGGCTCTTGGGAGCCGTTTTATCTTTATTAATTACAAAAATTGCAACTTTCTTGTTTTTGGGGTTTGA
>CAZBAA010000047.1:1994-3548 GCA_964490095.1 uncultured Candidatus Saccharibacteria bacterium | reverse complement strand
TTAAATTTTGAAAGCAATTGTGAAACTTCTCTAAAATGCTGTTTTGCCAAAATTTCTGTGGGTGCCATAAAGGCAACTTGAAAGCCATTTTTAACGACACTCAAAGCAGCCATAGTTGCCACAACTGTTTTTCCGGAACCGACATCGCCTTCTAATAGCCGCGACATAGGGCTTGGTTTTTCTAAATCTTTTAAAATTTGAAAACTGCATTTTCTTTGAGAGTCGGTTAACTGAAACGGCAAGGACTCTGCAAATTTTTTCATCAATTTAACATTCATTTTGCAGACAGGCGCTTTAAATTGCCTTAGTTTTACTTTTTCTTTTAAGACAGAAAGTTGTATTAAAAAAAGTTCTTCAAAAGAAAATCTTTCTTTTGCCGCATCGGCCGACTCAAAAGAATTTGGAAAATGGATTTGTTGCAAGGCCTCGCCTACAGGCAAAAATTTGTATTTTTTTATTATTTCGGAAGGCAAAGTTTCTGGGACCGTATTTGCAAATCTTAAAAGCAGGGATTTTACAATAAACCTAAGCCATTTTGAAGTGACTCCTTTTGTTTCAGGGTAAACAGGGATTATTCTGCCGGTGTGAGTGAGATCGGGTGTTAGGTTTTTGGTGTTGGATGTTGGATAAATTTTTTCGTGTGAGGGGTTGTTTAAGTAAACGCCTTCTTTGCCTAACCCCACCTTACCAGCCAAACAAACAAAATCATTTTCTTTTAGAGTTTTTGTTATGTATGGCTGGTTGAACCAAATAGCCCTAATTTCGGCATCTTTGTCTTGGATGGTTGCTTTTGTCAGATTCATCCATTTTTTGAAGGTTCTGGTGTTTTTTATTTCCGTAATTTTTCCTTTCACACAAACAGTTTCTGTTATTTTTTTACTTGCCTGCGATATTGAAATTATATTTGAGAAATCGTCATAGCGGCTGGGAAAATAAAAAAGAATATCTTGGACTGTTTTAATACCCAGTTTGTTTAATTTTTTTTGGTAAGCTAAACCCACTTTTGGCACTTCCTGAATTGGTGTTAGTAGGAATAATGCATCCATGTTATGAATGTTAAAATAAAACGGCGCCACTTTCAATCTTTGAAAATAGCGCCATTTAACGGGTTGCCCTTGGCGGGCCAGGGCTAAGTACAATTCCCAAGAGAGGCCTTGAAATTCGCCAAGAACATCAAGTCGTCTATCTTGAGTTTATCTTTAATCCTTTCCACTCTTTCAAGAGCCACGGCAAGAACTTCTCTTGGGGAACGGCGTTTGATCACCGGCAGAATGTCGATAATCCTTTTCCCGCGAAACCGGTTGAGAAGATAATCAATTTCCCTATTGGCTCGCTTCCTTTGTTCAGCAGTTAAAGTAATCTTCATCTCTCTGTTCCTTTCCTGTTGCGTTCTGTTTATTGTACACTCCTTTCTAACAGAATCTTTATTGTGAAAGAACCAAACACCATTTACGGTGCCCCTAGGAAGATTCGAACTTCCATCTCAAGCTCCGCAAGCTCGCATTCTATCCATTGAACTATAGGGGCGATTTGGCGGAGAGGGTGGGATTCGAA
>CAZBAA010000047.1:0-1984 GCA_964490095.1 uncultured Candidatus Saccharibacteria bacterium | reverse complement strand
AGCCAGCTTACGCCGGCAAAGTTTAGCAAACTTTTGCAATAACCATTATGCGACCTCTCCTGGTGGCTTTATAATATCTGTTAGGGATAATTAAGTCAACTTGATTTTTATTAAAATTTATTGTAAAAATTACTTTGGAGGAGTCGCATAGCGGCTATTGCACCACTCTTGAAAAGTGGAACCTCGCAAGGGGTTCGTGGGTTCGAGTCCCACCTCCTCCGCATTTGAGGCGAAGATAGCACATTTACAAAAGGAGAACGTGTAGTCATGACTACAAAGAATAATCGGTCAATCTGGATGGTTAAGGAAAAATTCACCGTCGTGGCGGACTATTCCAGAAGTTTAGAAGATTTAATCGTAGCGGGAAGCTATGATTATGTAAACCCCGAGATTGCTAAAGTTAGCTTTCAGCCGTTCGAGGGCGAACGCGGCAGAAAGAAGAAGTTTTTTAAACTTTATTATTTCTTTGGTGAAGATTTGCAATTTGATGACGCCATTGGTGAAATGAAAAAAGACGGTTCTCGCCCTGCTATCCACCAAGAACTTTTAGTTTTGGGCGAAACCTATCCTGAAATTCAAAGGCAGTTTCCAATAATTGCCTTAGGAACTATTTGTTTTAACTGCGACGGTTACCGTTGTGTGGTTGAGCTTTGGGGCGACTCTGAAAAGCGCGGATTGGATTTGGTTTGGTATGATGGCGATTGGCGCGGTCACTACTACTTTCTCGGTGTTCTGAGATAAAACCCTTCAATGATTGAAGGGTTTTTTATTCTTCTCTTGCTACGGCTATTCCCCATACTTCTTTGGCGCCGGCTTTTTTGAGAACTCGGGCGCACTCTTCCATGGTGGAGCCGGTTGTGTAAACATCATCTACTAAAAATATCTTTTTACCCTGAACGAAGCTGAAGGGTTTATTAATCGTGAAAGCGCCATTTAAATTTTGTTTTCTTTCTTCACCCGAAAGTTCAATTTGCGGCCGGGTTGTTTTTGTTTTTATTAAACTGTCTAAAACAGGCACGAGTAAAATTTTTGATAGCTCTTTTGCCAATTCTTCTGATTGGTTGTACCCCCTGATTTTTAATTTCTTTTTGTCTAAAGGAACAGGAACTATAATGCTGTTGTTCCAGATTTCTTCTTTATTGCTCCCTGAAATAAAAAAATGCTCTGCCAATAATAACGCCAATGTTTTTGCCAAATCTTTAACATAAGGTTTGTATTTGAAATTATATATCAATTTTTTTACTAAAGCGCCTTCTTTGTATGGCAGTGCGAAGTAAAGACCGGAAAGTTTTTTGTCAAAACATTTGCTGCATTTCCCATATTTATTCAATTCTAAGTTTATTTTTAAAGGATTTTTGTTACAAAGGCAGTATTGAGATTCCAGAATTTCCAAAGTTGCCTTGCAGTCCTGACAAAGATATTTTCCTTCTTTTTGACAGCCAAAACAAAAAGTCGGGAAGAATAGATCTAATAAAAAGCATTTTATTTTATTCACATACTTTAGGGATATCATAATTTTGGTAATTAAAGTATAATAAAAGAAAAAATTGAAAATTAGAAATTTCTGTGAAAAACCCTTTTAAAAATTTGTTTATGATGTTTTCTCCCAAGAAAATGTTGGGTGTGGACATTGGCACTTCTTCCATTAAAATTGTTGAAATTTCGCGTTGGGGAGAAGGAAAAACATTAGAAAATTACGGCGAGATAAAATCTTCTGCTCTTTACAAAGAGCCGGTTAAAAACTTTGAAAGAGGCAGTTATCTGCTTTCCGATTTTTTTGTTTCCAGGGCTATTAAGGCAGTTTTAGAAGAATCAAAAATTAAAACCAAAGAGGCAATTTTTTCTATTCCCGATTTTTCCACTTTTTGCACTCAAATAGAGCTTCCCTCAATGACAGAAAAAGAAATACAGCAAGCCGTTTATTATACGGCTCCCCGATATATACCTCTTCCAATTACAGAAACTACGCTGGACTGGAGAGTTG
>CAZBAA010000046.1:0-3588 GCA_964490095.1 uncultured Candidatus Saccharibacteria bacterium | reverse complement strand
TCTAGAGCGTGCCCGCTAGCCGTTAAATTTGCCCTTGATTTTTCCCAAAATTTTTTGTATGGTTTGAGGATTATTGTTAAGTTTTCAATCAAATAAATCTAAAAGTGAAACTGCGGTCTGGATTTTAAAAATCCAAACAGCGACGGAAAAGTTTATTGAATGGTCAAAAAGCGAAAAACTAAGCTTTTGGAAATAAAACATGCAAGAGATAAAAATAAAAATTGGAGAGAAAGAATATACCCTAAATAACAATAGCGATAAATATGAACGGGCTAAACGCGAGGCTGGAAGTAGCGCGTCGCCCGAAACGATTTTGGCTTTCTATGATCGGCTCGCCGGACTAATCAAAGACGCGCAAGGAAATACGATAGAAAATGGCGACTTCTGGAAAGCATACGAAAGAAAAAAATCTGAACAACCTCAATACATTAAAATTCTTGAAAATAGAGAAAGGGATTTGGAAGAGAGCGAAAAGCGTATGATAGAACTTGTAGCTAAAAATATAGATCACAAACGAGCATTTTTTGGAAACACAATGTCCATTTCGGCAGTTATTGTTGCCGGACTTTTTATTTTCCTCTCTAGCGATAATCTAAATGGTTGTCTATCTATGCTTGCTAAAATTGATGGGGTTTTATTTACCAGTTTCCTGATTAGTTCCAGTATTTATCTTACATGTATTTTATCTCAGGAAAGCATATCTCTAGATGGGCGTTTAAAATTTATCCAGAAATCGAAAAAGGAATTTATTAATAGCGTGGGTGATAAAATTATTGATATCGATAGTTATGAAAAATTCAGAGAAGAAAAATATAATGAAGGGAAAAGTGCAGAACGAAAGATTGCGGGCGCCTCTGAATTTTGGTTCGTTGCAATAAATGTTTTGTTTATTACCTCCTTTTTGCCCCTATTAATTTTTATATGGTACACGATTAAATAACTATGCAATATTCAGTTGCAAACTTTAATGATGTAAAAATATGTTAAGAATTTTAAAAAAATTAATATGTCTTGCCCAACAAAAAAATTAGGAGAATAAATTTATGACTAAGATAGAATTTCCAAACGATAAAATTTTAGGATTATGGCAGAAATATTTCGGAAAAGAGAACGATAGGGTGTACGCACCATTGTTTTATCCGCATTTCCGAAAAGGCGGCGTGCTTTTTGTGGGATTAAACCCCTCTTTTAGTTCGAGAGGTTTTCGTAAACTGTTAAAGGATAGTCCTTACGAGAATATTAAACCAGAAGAGTATTTCAAATTTACTAATATGATCAAACGAAAAGTAAATACCATAATTGAGGTTGAAAAGCTTGCGATGGAGAGATATGACTATTTTACGAAGTTAAAAATGATGGCGGGCGATCTTGGTATATTCTGGCAGCACATTGATCTATTTTTTGAAAGAAAGACCGATCAAAAATCAATCAAATCAGAGTATATTAAAAAAGACAATTCCTTGAGTGACTTCGCAAAAGAGCAGTTCGGCATTTCTTTTGAGACAATAAAGTTTATAAATCCCAAGATTATTGTTGTGATAAACGCTCTGGCTTCTGATATACTCAAAAGAGAATTAGCTCAAAAAATATGTTTTTACGAAAATATGGGAACGTATCGTCTAAAGTTAAATAAATTACAACCAATAATATTTTTCTCTGGAATGTTAAGTGGTCAGCGTGCATTAGATAATCATTCATTTGAGAGATTGCGTTGGCACATGAGGTTTGTGATGAAGAAAAAATTAAAAAAATAAATTTATGAAAAAATTAAAAAGATTTAGCCAAAAAGAGTTGAGGTGGGATTTTTATCCCATGTTTTTGAATTTAATGAAAAAGGGGTTTGAAACAGAATCCTGTCTTCTAATGCTATCTATTTGGAATTTTGCTCGCTTTAGATTTGCAGTAAGAAGTTTTAATTTAGATAAATTTGAAAATACTCTTAAAAAATTAAGACCCCTTTTTAAAAAATTTGAAAAATTAAATTTTAAAACGGTCAACCTCCGCGACTATAAAGATGACATAAAAAAGATTTTTAAAACTTTAGCGGCGATAAAAGGCATTGAAAAAACCGGCACGCCTAAGTTGATGCATTTAAAAGCCCCAAAAGTTTTTGTCATGTGGGATACATTTATTAGAAAACACTACGGATTTAATGGGGGCGATGCCGATGATTATTTTAGTTTTTTAGAGAAAACACAAAACCTATTTCAAAACGCAAAGACTCCAAGAGATAGAACTCTAGCTAAACTTATTGATGAACATCATTATATAACTATCACCCAGCCAGCTTTAGAAAAACAAAAAAGAAAAAAATAAAAAAAATAAATTTATGAATTTTTTAGAAAAATTAACCGCGGAATGGTATCAATACAAGGGATTACTTGTCCGCACAAACATAAAGTTTGGCAAGAACGCACGTGGCAAAGGCGGATATGTAGGAGAAATGGACGTGGTCGCATATGATCCAAATACCAAAACCCTCTTACACATAGAAACGTCTACCGATTCAGACACAAGGGCGAAGCGAGAGAAAAGATTTAAAAGAAAATTTGAAGATGCTCGTAGGTATTATTTACAAGTTTTCCCCTTTAAAAACACACTAAAACAGATTGCTGTTGTTAGTTTTCGTAATTCTGTATCAAAAGATATGAATTTTGGTCCTGGTGTTGAAATTAAAACAATTCCGCAGTTCGTTAGAGAAATAGTTGATGAGTTAAAAATTAAAGATCCGCGCAAGGACGCTATTTCGGAAACTTATCCCTTATTGCGAGCCATCCAATTTTCAGCATATTTTAAATGAGTATTTATTAGAACCGTTGTGTCTTTTTAGCCAACAAAAAGATTAGAAGGAGCATGAACCAACAAGAAAAATACAGATATGCGTATAAATTTACTTCCATAGCTTCTACGGGGCTTACCTTTGTCGAATATTCTTTAGCGAATACTATGGACAATATTACAGATAGGGCGTTTCTGAGATCGTTTTATATGTTATTGTCCTATAATTTTGAACTTATTCTTAAATCGAGAGTTGTGATGACGGGTAATTTCCCTAACAAAAACATAATGAACGACAAGCTAAGAAAGTTGGGGCACAACATAAAGAAAATCGAAAGCGAACTTGGAACTGCTGAATTGAAAGAGTTGAACATAGAGAAAATTGACGGGAATGCTCAATATAAAATAACCACCACCGATAACAAAGAGGTCTTTATAGAAAATTTTACAAAGATCCGATATGACTTTCTTGACGATGTAATGCGTACTATTGATAGCCAAGAGCACGAACGAATAAAAGAACATACGAGGATATTAACGGATGTAATTTTAAGAAAGGCGAAAGATAAAAACGAAAAAGATAAGAATCAACAATGAACAGTTGTCCAACAAAAAATTAAAAAACTCCTCCTTCGCGTAAAGCTACGGAAGGACACAGTAAATTTATGATAAAAAATCGCGCCGGTATACCAAAAACAGACCCAAAACAACATTCCAACATTCTATAGAATGTTGGAATGTTGTTGGATAAATTAGTGAGCGAAACGTGGGGAATTGGACGACGGGGGACTAAACTACGCTGACGACTTT
>CAZBAA010000045.1:2578-3599 GCA_964490095.1 uncultured Candidatus Saccharibacteria bacterium | reverse complement strand
CAAACAATTTGATTTTTTAAAAAGCAAAAAAGAAAAAGACGAGCCAATGAAAGATGACGACTTCCAAAGATGCAAATCACAGCTCTGGCAAAGAATGGAATTTTTGGCAATGGGCTTAAGGCGGTGCGGTTTGGAAGCCGTCCCTTTGACGACGCCCGAACTAATTGAGCTCTTTTGGTCAATACACCATCCAGAACAAGCAGAAATCGGATATTACCCGGAAATACTGCCCGAACTGCTTAAGTAAAAATAGAAAAATAAAAATGAAATTACCGTTTTTAGACATATTTAATAAAAAAAAGGGGGATGAGATTACAGATAAAATCTTTGAAGAAGAGACCCTTGACGTAAGGGATATTATCGCTCCTCCTTATATCGGCATTGCGCAAGACCATATAAAATTGGGCGAGAGGTTAAGTAAATCCTTTTTTATATTTTCTTATCCAAGATATTTGAGCACGGGCTGGTTTTCTCCGGTAATTGACTTGAATACGCCTATGGACATTTCCTTTTTTATCCACCCTATCAGCGGAGAATTGATTCTAAAAAAATTGAGGAAAAAAATAACAGAGGTCTCCTCGGAAATCTTGGAAAGAGAAGAAAAAGGACTAATAAGAGACCCTGCTTTAGAGGTTGCCTATAAAGACATAGAAAACCTGCGCGACAAACTGATGACCGCCCAAGAAAGAATGTTTAGATTCGGCGTTTATATCACCGTTTATGAAACCACCGAAAAGGGGTTAAAAGACACCGAGCTAACTTTAAGGTCAATTTTTGAGTCGCGGCTAATTTACATAAAACCTGCCTTGTTTCGCCAAAAAGAAGGATTTGTTTCCTGCAACCCTTACGGATTGGACTTGATTAATGTGAACGTCCCGATGGACACAGAACCCCTCTCTACATCTTTTCCTTTCGTTTCTTTCGACCTAAGCTCCAGCGAGGGAATTTTATATGGAATTAATCGCAATAATAACTCTTTCGTTTTCTTTGTCAAATTCGTTTAGGAAAAAGCCAACTACGT
>CAZBAA010000045.1:0-2568 GCA_964490095.1 uncultured Candidatus Saccharibacteria bacterium | reverse complement strand
GAATATGAATACTTGGCCGACGCGGTGGGTGGAGCGTTCTTTAAAATTTCTTTGAACTCGGCCAGCCATGTTAACCCTTTTGACTTGCCCACGCCCGGGCCAGATGACGACCCAGAAGATGTTTTGAGGTCAAATATTATCAACTTGGTTGGACTTTTGAGAATTATGCTGGGCGGCCTAAGCCCTGAAGAAGACAGCATTATAGACCAAGCCCTAACCGAGACCTATGCCGTCAGAGACATCACAGCTAAATCCGACCCTAAAACATGGAAAAACAATACTCCTTTGATGAATGATTTTGTAGAAATTTTAGAAAGCATGGAAGGGACCGATTCCTTAATAAAACGCCTTAAAAAGTTTACCAAGGGAACTTTCGCCAGTTTTTTCAATCAGCATTCAAATATATTGATGGAAAAAAATATGGTTGTTTTTGGCATAAGAGATATGGAGGAATCCTTAAAGCCGATGGCCCTTTATATTGTAATGCGTTATGTTTGGAATATCGTCAGGACAAAATTAAAGAAAAGAATATTGGTGGTAGACGAGGCCTGGTGGCTAATGCAGTCAGAAGACGGCGCCTCATTTTTGTTTGGCCTGGCAAAAAGGGGAAGAAAATATTGGCTGGGAGTTACAACAATAACCCAAGATGTGGCCGACTTTATGAAATCGGAATATGGAAAACCGATTATCACCAACTCTTCTCTGACGTTTTTGATGAAACAATCGCCAGCCACCATTGATGTTGTGCAAAAAACATTCAACTTAACGGAGCAGGAAAAATATTTACTGCTTGAGGCCTCCATAGGAGAAGGATTGTTTTTTGCCGGCAAAAAACACGTCGCTTTGAGCGTTGTAGCCAGTTTCACAGAAGACCAGTTAATCACTACCGCTCCGGAAGAGGTTTCAAGAATCAGAGAAGAAAAAAGAAAATCAGAACTGCCAAAAACAGAATAATATATTTTATTAATTTAAAAATAAATTAAATGGCAGAAAGCAATCTCACGGGGCCGGAAGGAATTTTGTTATTGTGCGTCGCTGGGCTTTTAGATGCTATGGGCTTCGCTTTATTTTTGCTTTCTTGGCTGGGCTTAGACGACTACGGCATATTAGATATTATCGGGGCAGTTATTATAGGTGGATGGCTGTTGATAAGAACAGGACCTTCTAAGGGAACAACAGATATTGCTAGAAAAACGCTAAAAAGATTTGGTTTTACTTTTGCAATAGAATTAGTACCTTTTTTGGGAGGAATTTCTCCTTCGTGGACAGTGTTGGTTTGGAAAGAACTAAAATGATAATTAATAAAAAAATATTTTTGTTTTCTTTGGTCGTCTGTGTTTTTTTAATAGGGGCTGATTTTGTATTGGCGTTAGAACAAAGATACCCTACTATTCTAGGGGTAAGTGTAGGCAACGGCACCTTACCGGAATACGCAAGATATTTTTTCAATATTGGCATGGCTTTGGCCGGCACGCTGGCTGCAATTGTGATAGCTTTTGGTGGGATTTATTATTTGATCTCTGCAACCAAGGGAGATTATAAAAGCGAAGCTAAAGAATGGATAAAATCAGGTGTTTTGGGTTTATTTTTAATAGTTTCTTCTTACTTAATAGTATATACAATCAACCCAAATTTAGTTGTTTTAAAGTTTGATGGGTTGTTACCAACTTTCTCTAATAATCTTTCGGGGCTACCGTCTTCAAGCGACTCTCTTTTTGTTTATTACGACGAGATACCCGTTGGCACACTAACCGAGAACCTTTTATCAAGAACAGCGAACTGTTATGACTTTGATGATAGTGGAAACCCTATAGAAAGCAAAATCACAACAGATGATAATCAGGTTATCAATGGCCCCACCCTTTTAAATCACGACCGGGTGGATTGCGTCTTAAAACTGGGGCAAGCAGCCGAAAGAAAAGCCGAACTGATTGAGCAATTGTCTGATGAAATTGTTAAATTGATGGAAACTTGCTCTTGCGAAGGCAAGTGTGATACTACATGCAGCCAAGAGGCCGTATGCGACCCTCCAATTGGTGAAGAATGTTTAACGGGAACTTGTATAGGCGCTGCCTGTAAACCTTTTGAAAATACCAGGGAAAGCAACGACTGCTGCCCCGAAGGTACAAAAAACATAATAGAACATGGCCCCATAAGAGTTAGGGATGGTGATTTTAGGGGATTGGATGAATTTAGAACACAACTAACTGGCGTTGAAATTGTCAATCTTGTTGAAATCCAGCCCAAGCCCAAAAAAGATGGAAGAGAAATCACGGTTATAAATAACGGCAATTGCCAAATTTGCGAACCAGATAATTCTTCATGCCAAAACAGCAGAAAAGCCTGTTTAAAAAAAGGCAAGTGGGGCAGTTTAAAACTAATAGAGCAATTGATGTATTTTAGAGAAAAGATGGATTCGATAAAAACATCTGTTGAACAAGACCTCAATCAATTACAGTCCGCAGAAGACACATTGTGACAATGCTATTTGGCAGAGCCGTATATTGATCTACTAAAAACATCTGAAAAAACTAACAAGGAGGACAAAACGATCTTAGTGCAAAAAAC
>CAZBAA010000044.1:0-3644 GCA_964490095.1 uncultured Candidatus Saccharibacteria bacterium | reverse complement strand
ACAAAGGCCGAGTAAAGGTAAGCCACCGTAGTGCCTATTGCAACCAGCGTATCCATATTGGCAGTTCGGTGCTTTAAAGCTAATATAGCAGCCCTGTAAAACCCCCACCCTGCCCAAAACTGCACAGGCGTAGCTAACAATAATTGCGCTAAAAAATTCTGCAAAAATACAGGAGCCGTATTCATAAGCCCGGGAAAACTGCCCCAAAGAATCAAAACTCCTAAAAACAAACTGACAGCAACCCTCTTTTGCAAATCTTTAATTTCTTTTTGCTTCGCCTGCTCTTCTTCGTCTTCTGATTTTAATTCTTCTGAAATCATGGCTTTGTAACCAACGTTAGCCACCGCCGATTCTAAATGCCTGTCTGCCACCTTTTCAGAATCGTAAGTTACAGTAGCTTTTTGGGTAGCCAAATTGACACTGACTTGCGACACTCCATCAACTTTTTTCAGCTCGTCTTCTAAAAGCACAACGCAAGAAGCACAATGCATTCCTTTTATTGAAAATGTTTTTTTAGTTTCCATCGCGTCTATCTAACAATAATTTTTCCGTGGTACATATTCATACCGCACGAATACTTAAATTCGCCGGTTTTTTTAGGATTAAGTTCAATGGTGACTTTTTCATTCAAGGGCAGGTATTTTCTTATTTTAAAATCGCCCAACACTACTTCTTCCAGACAACTGTTTGGGTCTTTGCGGATAAAATTGATTTCTGTGGTTTTACCTTTCTCAATAGTTATAGTTGAGGGAGAATAACCGCCCTCAACAATAATATCTACCTGGCCCAAAACTCTAACTTCTTTTTCTTTTTTCATAAAGAAAAACCAGTAAATAAAACCAATTCCTAAAAACCCCGCTATGGTGACAATTATCTTATCCATTCTTTATTTTTGGCACGAGCATAAAACCCAAAATGAGCAAAAAAGCTGTCAGCGACATTAAAGGAAGCGTAATATAGCCAAATTCCATGACGAACTTCTGGGAACAGCTGATGGAATAGCCCTGCGCGACGCAACCAATAGATGGCGCCACTCCCAACTGCAATAAATAATGATAAAGGGCTATTGAAGCTCCAAAAGCCGACAAGGCAATACTATAAGGAGCAATATTATTATCTCTTTTCAAAAGGGCCATCCATAAAATAATTAGTTGGGGGTACAAAAAAATTCGCTGAAACCAACAAAGTTTACATGGCTCATATCCGACAATTTCTGAATAAAACAAGCTGCCCAAGGTACCCAAAAGCGCAACCAAAAAAGCAAAAACCAATGCCCGCTTTGCAAAAAAACTGGTTATTGCTTTTTGTTTTGCTAAAAATGCAAAAATTAGAAGCGCTATGATAACCTGACCCAAAACTGCAAAAAACAATAATACTTGTTTTACTATAAAAATTAAATCCATAAAAATTTATTAGTTAATTTATTGAGTAAGCTGGCAACCTGTTTTTTCAGAAAGTTGCGCTAAAGATATTTGGCCGGTTAAACGCGAACCGTCGGTAAATTCCCAGGTTGGATAACTCTCAATGTTTTTGTTTTTGCAGTCTGCCAACTGGCTGCTGCCGTCTGGCGTTGAACACTCTACATAGGGCAGATATTTAGCCGATTTACCAAACATCTTTTTTTGATTTTGACAATGAGGACACCAAAAGGCTCCATAAAACACAGTTCCCTTCTCCCCCAAACATTTGGCAAACTCATCAAACTGGCCGGTTTGCCAAGGCTGATTCACCCACAACAAAAGACCTGCCAAAATAACAGCAACGACGATAATAATAACTATAGTTTTGCCATTCATTTTCTTTATTGCAACAAGCTGTCAATTGCTTGTTTGAAAGTATCATACGGCACGGCTCCAACGATTAATTGGCCATTAACAAATGTGCCTGGCGTGCCGCTTACTCCTTTTTCTACGCCTTCTTGCAAGTCGTCGGCAACAACTTTAGCAAACTTTCCCGAATTAAGGCAATCGTCAAACTTAGAGCTTTCTAATTTCAAATCCTTCGCCCATTGCTTGAATTTTTCCAAGCTAAGGCCGCCTGACTGATTTTCAAATATCTTGTCGTGATATTCCCAAAACTTGCCCTGCTCACTGGCGCATTCTGAGGCCTCGGCCGCCTTTTGGGCGTTGGGATGTATTTGGGTTAAGGGGAAATGTTTGTAAACCAGCCTGACTTTTCCCCGATAATCACTAAGAATTTTGTTCAAAGTGGGGTAATGCCTGCTGCAAAAAGGGCACTCAAAATCAGAAAACTCAACTAAAGTAATGGGGGCATTAACGTCGCCGCGAATATGGTTGCTTTCAGTTATTGAAAAGGTTTGCAGGCCCGCTGGGCTTGGCTGGCCCGACGGAGCTGGCGGGTTTTGCTGCTGGACCTGCGGCGCTTTATCCTCTGGAGTTTCACCCTTCTTTGAATTCCAAGTAGAATTTAACAAAACCAAATTCAGTATTAAAAGAAAAATGTTGGCAATAACCAATACCTTTGAAGAAGTTAAAGTTTTCATATTTTCATTATTTATTAATTTTTAATTAACTACGAAACAACCTCTATTATACCTGTAATCATCCCCATTGAGCAAGAAAACTTATACTTGCCGGCTTTTTGGGGCGTGAATTCTTTAATTGAAACTTGGTTAGGCAGTAAACTAATTGACCCAGAAAACAAGCCGCTTGCAACCATCGTAGCTCCGCAACCCAAAGGTCCGGAAGCTGTAATCTCCCACTTTACTGGCACCCCCGCCCTCACCCTAATATAATCAGGCCTATAGCCGGAAAGAGAGGCCTGCATTTTTACAACTTGTTTTCCATCAACAATTAATGGCAGGTCTTTTACATCAACTGCTTGAGTTTGCGATTCTTTTTGGCTAAGACGAAAAACATCGTCCAAGCTTGTGTATCCCAAAACATTCATTTGGCTGTTAATGTTAAACAAGGCAAAAAACAAAACTAAGAATCCGGCCACCTTTGAAAATCTTTCACCAAGATGAGGTTTTAAAGAAAACTTAACGCTGGACAACCCAATAAACAAAAGCATAGGAACAGTTCCCAAAGCAAAGAAGAGCATTATCAAAAGCCCGCTTATCCAACTGCCCGATAAAAGAGCCAACCCTTGCGCCACAATGGTAAAACCGCAAGGTAGAAAAAAGGTGGTAGCTCCCATCAAAAAGGGCATATAACGGCCTTGGAAATTATCTTCGTCGGCTATGTACCCGGTAACAAATTTGGGTAAAGAAAATTGAAATTTGCGAAAACTTCTAACTCCCAGCATTTGCAAACCCAAGGCCGCCATTAAAAAAGAAACTGCAATAATCAAAAATGAAGTAAAGCCAAGAGAAATCTGCAATTTACCTCCGATTGTTCCCAATAAAGCCCCAAAAACAGCGAAAAAAATAATTCTACCCGCATTAAACATCAAGTGCGGCTGCAGTTTTTGGTAGGTTGTGCTTTTGTCAGAATAAATGCTTAGCCATTGTTTTGACATAGACAAAACCATACCGCCCACTAAGGCGGCGCAGGTTGAAATTCCAGCCAAAAGACCGAATCCGAAAAATGCAAATAAAGAAGAATTTTGGCTTACATTAAGAATTCCCGACACATTTAACCTATTTAAGAGCAAAAAACCGATGATTACAAAAAGCGCTATGT
>CAZBAA010000043.1:1853-3787 GCA_964490095.1 uncultured Candidatus Saccharibacteria bacterium | reverse complement strand
GTCAAGAAAACCTTTTAAATCAAGGCAAAAAAGTTGTGCAGGAAACTCGTGGTTGGCACGATGATAAAGAAATAACTTTTGAACAAAGAGAAAAGGAAGAAGCCCACGATTACAGATATTTTCCAGAGCCAGATTTACCTACTTTGCATTTTGAGGACAATTATATTGAAAAAATAAAGAGTGAAATTCCCGAATTACCAGAGCAAAAAAGGCAAAGGTTTAAAGAAGAATATGGATTAGACGATGTTGCAGTTGAAGTGTTTATTGTCAATAAAGATTTTGGTGAATATTTCGAGAAATTAGCTTCAGAACTGAGAGAATGGGTGGGTTCTGGAAAAGAGAAATCTATAAGAGAAGACGAATTTAAGAAAATAGTTAAAATCGCTTCAAATTATCTTATTTCTGATGTCCAAGGATTGTTGCAGGGTGGGCAATTTGTGGAGGCCGAATTTAAAATTACTCCCGAAAACTTTGCCGAGTTTATTAAGATAATTTATAAAGATGAAATATCAAGCAAGGTTGCTAAAATGGTTTTAGGGGATATGTTCAACACAGGGTCTGACCCATCATCTTTAATTGAATCTGGTAATTTGGGGCAAATAAAAGATGAGTTGGTTATAGAAAAATTTATTAAAGAAGTGATTTTAAAAAACCCAAAGGCCGCGCAGGATTATAAGGCAGGCAAGCAAAATGCTTTGCAGTTTTTATTGGGGCAGGTAATGGCTCAAACTCGGGGTACCGCCGACCCCAAAAAAGTGAGCGAGTTAGTCAAGAAAATTCTTAACTAAATTTTCGGCCTCTTTGTAATTTTTTACCCACTTTATACGTTTGTCTCTTTTAAACCAAGTTATTTGGCGTTTGGAAAAGTGCTCTATTTCTTTTTGAAGTTTTTTTAGCATTTCTCGATAGGGTAACTTTTTTTGTAAGTATTGTGCGACAAAACTGTATTCCAAACCCAGTTCTTCTAAGCGTTTAAATGATATGCCAGAAGTTTTAAGTTTTTTGACTTCAGTTATTAATCCGTTTTCAAATTCTTTCAGTAACCTTTGGCGGATCAGTTTCTTTAATTCTTTTGGTGATTTTTTGATTCCTATTTGCAGGATATCAAATTTTGGTTCTTCGGCGTGACTCAGGACTGGCACTGCGGTGCCAGTTTTCAAAACAATTTCCAAAGCTCTTATTAACCGGCGGGGATTGTTTTTATCAATTGATGATGCTCTTTTTGGGTCTATTTTTAAAAGCGTTGCCAAAAGGTCTTTGTTGTTTTTTTGCTCTAATTTTTTTCTTAATTTCCAGTCGGGCCTGACTTCTGGAATAATATTTTTGTCAATTACCGACTTAATATAAAATCCGCTGCCGCCGACCAAAAAAGGAATTTTATTATTTTTGTGTATTTTTTTAATTGCCAGAAGGGCCAACTTTTGATATTGGCTAACGGTGAATTTTCTTTTGGGGCTGGCCACATTTAAAAGATGGTGGGGGATGCCCGCCATTTCTTTTTTTGTTATTTTACCAGAGCCAATATCTAGCCCTTTGTAAAGCTGCCTTGAGTCGGCCGAAACGACTTGGCCGCCTAACTTTTTAGCTAATTTGATTGAGAGGTCTGTTTTACCTGAAGCCGTCGGACCCAAAATTACAACAAGTTTGGGCAAGGTTTTCATCTTAGTGTATTTCTTCTTTTCTTTCTTTGATAAAATATCGCCATCTTTCCAAAAACTCCACAAAGAGAGAAAACGGCATATCAATTAAGGCGTTGAAAAAAGCTGAAACAGCGTTATATCTTTTCCATTTATTAGAGAGCCATTGCCCCAGCCCGGCAACTGGTAAAAATAATATATCAGAGAAGAAGCTTAAAAACCCCTCTTTTTCTTCTTCTATAGTTAGTTCTTGAGCTCTTTTTCTTATAGAAACGCCAGCAAAGAAAATAAGAGCTA
>CAZBAA010000043.1:0-1843 GCA_964490095.1 uncultured Candidatus Saccharibacteria bacterium | reverse complement strand
ATGAATATTAAATTTATAATAATAGAAGTAATAGGGAACTTGAAAAAATAAAAAATCCAAAGGACAGCTCCCAAGGAAGCGCCAGCACCCAAAAGATAAATAAGAGGAATAATTGTTTTGGCAATAATTCCTCTCCTTTTGTGGATTTTTATATCGTAGGCGTCTTTTTTCTCGTTTTGGTAAACAATTTTCATTGTTTCTATCATAACCAAATTCAAATTTTTATCTGAGGGGGGCTTTATTGTAGACACCAAAATAAACATTAAGGAAGTGGGCAGCAAAATATCGGCTGCCAAAGTAATCGCGTTAAAATCCCCGGTTAGAATCTCAGACAAAATTATTTCTAAGATTATTAAGGAAAGAACTTTTGTGACAAAAATAGACATAGTGGAATAAACAGCCGCTCTTGATATTCTTGTTTTTAAAGTTGATAATCTTTTTAAATAGGCCGATCTTAATAATTGCTCTAAAGCAGAGGGCTCTTGAATTTCTTTATTGGTCTCTATGACACTTTTTTGAGATAAAATATCTCCTAAGAGTAAGTAGGGGGTGTCATATTTTTCGCAGATTGCGTAAAACTTTTTATTTGAAGGGTGCAGTAAATCTTTTTCTATTTTTTTCCATATTTTATAAATATTTTGAGATATTCTTAAAATTAGGTCCTCCTCAGCGATTTTCCATTCAGGGTATTTGTACTTTATAAGGTTGTAGCTAATCATTGGCTGGTCAAATTTAAAAAGGGCTTGTTGCACAGCAATATATATTTGTACATCTTTTTCCTCTTCCTTTAACAACCCTCTTTCAAAGATATCTTTGCTGACTCTTATTCTTTCTTTCATTAGGTCAAACATAAAATCTATTAGAGCGGTTTCCCTGGCGCAGGGGGCTAGAGCTTCTTCTATTTCGCAAGCAGCTATTTCTAAAAGCCAGTTGTAAAATTGCAGGCCGGCCCTGCCTTTTTTACTTTTAAGATTATTCTTTAAAATAAAAATGTACTTATCTATTATTTTTTTGACATCAGCTATTTTTGACTCTTCTATGTTATCGTTGGGAAAGTGCCCGCCACGAATCAGTTCTAAAACTAAGGGTTCTGCAATTTCTTCTTTTTCAGAAAAGTTATTTAATTCTAAATTTAAGAATCTTCTTTTTAGTTTCCTGATAATAGCAGACCGGCGCATTAAATGTTCTTCTTTCCAGTCAACGATTGTTCTTATGTGTTCGTAAAAAGCAGCAACTTTTGAGGCTACTTCATCAACGTGCAAAGTAACTACACCCTCTTTTGGTTTTTGGGATTGTTGCCAGAGATTATATTCTGTAATTAATTTTTTTGTGGCTTCAGAAATTTGTGCACTTATTTTTTATTTTTTGTTTCTTCTTTGATTTTTTCTTTTTTTTTTTCTCATTTTGATTTTTCGGTTTCTTCCTTCGGTGTTTATTCCGTCTTTTTCGCCACCGCGTTGCCGGCTGAAAGCATCAGCGTGCAGACGAATAGGGCATGGAAATAACGATTGATCGAATATCGGACCATGGAACACCTCTCTCTTTAATTTCTCTCAAGTGGAGGAAAAGCAGGTGTCGTGCCAGATCTCTAAGACGCTGTAATAGCTACGAAAAGTGGAATGCGTCCCGCTGCCGATCCGTTTATCGGATGAGGGTATGTCTAGAGTCTATACATGGAAAATATATTCCCTCCTGCTTGCATGGCGTTGTCGCGACATCCGCCGCGAACGCTTTTTCCCCTGTCAAATTCGACCGATAAGTTACGAAGGAGGAACTTGAGAAGGCATGCGCAAGTCGACGAGATTCGCATTCGCGCTGTTATCCGCCATCGCGATCTCCGCGT
>CAZBAA010000042.1:0-3837 GCA_964490095.1 uncultured Candidatus Saccharibacteria bacterium | reverse complement strand
TTTATCCCTCACTCATTTTGCAGTAGGGGATGGTGTTCGGACTTTCCTCTCTTTATTTTTATAAAGAGCAATCACTCATCTTGCTGAGACACTTAAATCGTAGCAGTTTTTCAACCCCTTGTCAAGCTCTTTTAAAAAAGATTTAAAGGATAGTTGTAAGATAATAAAAAAAATATTAGAATAAGGAACAATGGAACCAAAATCTTTTTTAAAAGCGCTTCTTTTAACTTTAGCCGTTTTCGTTCTTGGTTTTGTTACTGTATTTGCTCCTTTCTTTTTCAGTAACGTCAGAGAAGATATGAAAGAAATAAACACAGTTAGCCAGGATGTAGCTCCGGTAGTTCCAGAAACACCCAGTTTACCGGAAATCTTTAACCCCCTTGATTTGAAGTGGAAATTGGTTAGGGATTTAGCTCCTTTTGAAAAAAGAGACGCTCATCATGTAGTTGGGTTTTCGGGCAAGTTATGGCTTTTGGGAGGAGTAGGCGGCAGATCTCCAGATTATAGTAAAAATTATAGCGATATTTGGAGCTCGCCAGACGGTGAAAACTGGACATTAATTACCAGCCAAGCTCCCTGGGGTCCCAGAAGAGCTGGAAAATCATTTGTTTTTAAAAATAAATTATGGATTTTGGGGGGAGTGACCACCGCAGAAAAGTATTTAAACGATGTCTGGTATTCAGAAGGCGGAAGTAGTTGGAAATTAGCTACCGGCAGTGCCGCTTGGTTGCCAAGGAAAGGTTTTGCCGCTGTCGTTTTTAAAGATAAGATGTGGGTTGTGGGTGGAGCGACTACTAAAGGCGCAGCAAATGATGCTTGGTATTCCGAGAACGGTGTAGATTGGATCTTGGCTAATGAAAAAAATTCTTGGACGGAAAAGTATGACTTGGCAATTGAAGCATTTTTGGGAAAAATGTGGCTTTCAGGAGGGGCTTTTCCTGGCGGTTTGGGTGAAAAAGAAGTTTGGTATTCAGAAGACGGCTTTAGTTGGCAAAAGACAAGCGGAGAAATTCCTTGGCCGGGGCGCCATGGTCATTGCTTTTTGAGTTCTAATGGTTATCTTTGGATAATTGGCGGCTGGTCTGGTTATGCTCACGGTTATAACGATGTTTGGTATTCAAAAGATGGCTTTTCGTGGCAAGCGTTGTATGAAGATGGCTCTGCCCCTTTTGCCGGTAGAGAAGACCTTGAGTGTGTTGACTTCGACAATAAAATTTTTATGACAGGCGGCATGAAAACCAACGGTGAAAGAACAAACGATGTTTGGGTTTTAAGTAAATAGCTAGTATGGGAAAAGATTTCAGTCAGGGAAAAAGTTTGGTAGTTGAAGTTGGCGGGGCAAGTTGGGCCCGCTATTTGGTAAAAACTCATTTTATTGGTGTTGATGATAACTTTGATGATCTTGTCAAAAAATATGTTGCGCCTCTATCTAAAAAAGACGACATTGTTGTTTTGTGTCAGAAAATTGTTTCTATTATTCAAAAAAGAATTGTTTTTGAAAAAGATGTTAAAGTTGGGTTTTGGGCAAAACTTTTATCAAAATTTGTTAAAAAAACGCCTTATGGGTTTTCAATAGGCAATCCTTTAAAAATGCAAGTAGCTATTAACCTGGCCGGTCTACCGCGTGTTTTTTGGGCCGGGTTTTGTAGCCTTGTTGGTAAGTTATTTGGTAAGCAGGGTGTCTTTTATAAAGTAGCCGGGCACCAAATAAGCCAAATAGACGGTTTTTACGGCCAAGCTTTCCCTCAATATGCTAATATTGGTATTTTGGGGCCGGAGGGCTGTGATTTATTGTGCGACAGTTTAAAAAATAAGTTTGGTCTTTCTTTTGTTGTGGCCGATATTAACGACTTAGGTGGCAATATTTTAGGGGTAAGCCAAAATCTCAAGGGGCAAGAAGGGTTGCTTTTGCAGATTTTAAAAGATAATCCGGCTGGGCAGTCAAACCAGCAGACGCCGATTTTAATTTTAAGGGAGGTAAAACAATAAAAATGAATTTTTTTAAAAAAATTTATGGCCATCAAACCCAAAATATCAGTTTGGCCGCTTTAATTCTTTCAGTTTTTTCCTTTTTAAGTTTTGTTTTGGGCTTGTTGAGAGACCGCTTGCTTACAGGCACTTTTGGGGTGGGCAACGAGCTTGATGTTTATTATGCCGCTTTTCGCATTCCTGATTTTGTAGCCATGGTTTTAATGACCGGCGCCATTGGGGTGGCAATTATTCCGGTTTTCACCAAAAATTTAGTTTTAGGTAAAAAACAGGCCTTTTTATACCTTTCCAATCTCTTTAATTTGTCTTTGATATTTTTGATTGTGATTTGCCTGTTTTTATTTATTGTAGCTCCCAATTTAGTTTCTTTAATCGCTCCCGGTTTTTCTTTGCAAAAACAAGAGCTTACAACTCTTTTGACCAGAATCATGCTGTTAAGCCCAATTTTAATGGGTATCAGCAACATAATTTCAGCTGTCTTAAGAGTTTTTCAGCGTTTTTTAATAACGGCTTTAGCTCCTGTTGTTTATAATTTAGGGAGCATAATCGGCATTATTTTTTTTGTGCCCAAAATGGGTATTTCCGGATTGGCTTTGGGTATTGTTTTAGGTGCCTTTCTGCATTTTTTAATTCAATTGCCGGCCTTGTTTAAGGTTGGTTTTAAGATTCAAAATACTTTTAGTTTTTTGGATAAAGATTTTTTATTGACTTTGAAGTTAACTGTGCCGCGGGCTGTGGGCTTGGCGGCGGCTCAAATTAACTTAATTGTTATTACCATCATTGGTTCAACTTTGATTCCCGGCAGCGTTGGCATTTTCAGTTTGGCCAACGATTTGTCTTTGCCGATAATCGGCCTTTTGGCAGTGCCTTTTGCCATTGCTGTTTTTCCGGCCTTGTCTTTGTCTTTTTTAAAGGGAGATAAAACAGAAATGCTTTTAAAATTTTCTTCTGTTTTTCGCCAGATTGTTTTTTTAATAGTGCCCGTTAGCGCTATTTCTTTTCTTTTAAGGGCCCACCTTGTCAGAGTTGTTTTTGGTGCGGGAAAATTTGATTGGTCGGCTACCAAACTTACCGCTGCTTGCTTTGGAATTTTTATGTTTGGGCTTTTTGCTCAAGGTTTAATTTATCTTGTTTCAAAATCCTTTTATGCAATGAGAAATACAAGAATACCGGCTTTAGTCAGTATTTTTAGCGTGGCAACTACGGTTGTCTTCAGCTATTTTTTTATTTGGCTTTTGAGTTTTCAAAATTTTTTCTCTATTTTTTTGGTTTGGTTTTTAAAAATCGAAGGAATGAAAAATTTGGCTGTGGTTGGGCTTCCCTTGGCTATTTCCTTAGATGCAGTTTTACAGCTATTAGTGCTTCTGTTTTTCTTTAAGAAAGAAGTTGGCGATTTTCATATAAGGGAAATTGTCTTTTCTCTAAACAAAGTTTTAGCAGCTACTTTGCTGACAATATTATTTACTTATATTTTGCGTCAGATTTTAGGCAGTTTTATGACCCTAGAAACTTTTTGGGAAGTGTTTTTACAAACCAGCGTGACCGGCGTCTTGGGAGTTTTGTTTTATTTGTCGGCTGCCTTTCTTTTCAAGTCCCCTGAAGTTATTGCGCTTAGAAACTTGGTATTAAGCCAGATAGGTTTTTTGAACGGTAAAGGTAGGTAATATGAAAAACATCAGAAATTTTTCGATTATTGCTCATATTGATCACGGAAAGTAAACTTTGGCTGACCGCCTTTTAGAACTGACCCACACGGTCGATTCTAAAAACATGAAGCCCCAGTTTTTGGACAGTATGGATTTAGAAAGAGAAAAGGGCATTACCATAAAATTAAAATCAATCAGAATG
>CAZBAA010000041.1:0-3900 GCA_964490095.1 uncultured Candidatus Saccharibacteria bacterium | reverse complement strand
ACTTTCAGCTTTATAACTCACTATCCGTCTCTTTTGCCAATTTTAACAAGCATCTCATTTAGGATTTTTGGGCAAGCAGAAACAGCGGCACGTATAACTGTTGTCTTTTTCTCTATGGTTTTGGTCTATTTTATATACCTGATTGGCAAAGAACTTCATTCTAGACTTTTGGGAGTTATCGCGTCACTATCTCTTATTTTAACTCCAATTTTTTTGTACTTTGGGAAACTTCTTGTTCATGATACAGTAGTGCCAGCAATATCCTCATTTGGTTTTTGGGCATATTTAAAATTTATTCGGGAAAGAAATTCTAAATTTTTTCCGTTTCTTCTTGTATCTCTTATAATTGGTGGTTTAATAAACTGGAGTGCTTTTTATCTGGCAGTAGCTCTTGCCTATCACCAATTAGTCGTCGGCAAAAATTTCAGGGATAAAAAAATTTACTTATTGATTCCCCTTAGCATATTAATTTTTTCAATCCAAGTACTCCATGTTAAATTGTTAGGCATAAAAACAGGTAGTACTTTCAGCAATCTTTTGGAGAGAGCTAATCCCTATCTGACAGCAGACCTTTACGGTTTCAGCTTTTTAAAATACTTAAAACAGGAGATTATTCTAATAAGGGAGTACTATACATTGCCGATATTTCTTGGATCAGCTTTTTTCGCCTTTTCTTTTATTTATAGAGTTGTCAAAAAAAACCTTACGTTTGCACATACTTTTCTTTCAGCACTCTTCGTGTATGGAATTATTCAAATTGCCGTTTTTGAACAACTTTCTTATATTCATGATTATATGATTTATTACCTGACCCCGTTTTTAATCTTATCTTTCTCGTACGCTACTTTTAATATCTCGCAGAGATTTAAAAAGGGAGCTGTTTATCCGATTATATTGGTTGGGCTGGTCTTATTTATATTTTTGGACAGATTGCCGTTTACAAATGCCCTGCTTGCTACATCCATGCACAAAAGGGGTTATGACGCTGCAAAAATTATACACACAGGAACATTGTCCGGCGAAACAGCATTCATCGGTTCCAACTCTTACAAGGAATTTGAAGAGGTCTTCGTGGCCTATTATTCAGACAGGCAAGTCGCCTATGGCGAGAAATTGCCAAAAAAATTTACTAGTAATTTTAAATTAGTATTAAGGCCTAAAGACCATGATGCACTTGATACAGCTTCTAAATTTTTGCTAGATAAACAATTCGAAACACATGAGGATGCTAATTTTATATGGTACAAACTTAAGTGAATTGTCCAGCAAACCTTAAATATGTGTTAACGATTTGTGCAATTCCATGGTTTTGCGAGCGCCTTCGTCCCTGGAGAAGCTTTTATCCTGTCTATAAGCAGTTGAGCCAAGTACACTGAGGCCTTTTTCGTTTTTAAAGGCATTCTGAACACTTTTTTTGATTTCTTGTGAGTTATTACTTTTCATGATATAGCCATTTATCCCATTTTTAATCAAATATTGACAATCTCCTGTTCTGGAAACTATAGCCGGAAGTTTTGCCGCCCAAGCTTCTAAAAGAGTCAATGGCTGGCCTTCGTAAATGGAGGGAAGAATAAAAACATGACTGGACTTATATAGTCTAGCCAAGTCTTCACCTGTTTTTCCCCCAAGGAATTTAACGTTTTTATCTAGATTGAGCCGCTTTGCTTGTTCTTGCAGCTCCTTTTTAAGCTTACCTTCTCCGACTATTAACAACCTTATTCGAGGCATTTGTTCTTTTAAGTAGCTAATAGCCTCTATTAAATTTTTTAGGTTTTTTTGAGGATGCAGACGGCCGACAAAAATTATTGTGGGTTCTTTAAACTTTGAAACCCTTACTTTATCAAATTTTTTTACATCAACCCCATTTGGGATATACGTTACTCTTTTGTTGACATTTTTGATCCCTAGAAAATCACGGGAGACGGTAATTTGAGCATCGTATTTCATTCTTGTGAGTAAAATTTTCTCTATTAATTTTGAAGCCGGATTGTTTAACTTTGTATTGATAGATGTCCCATGAACAGTGAAGACTGTGCGTTTCTTAAGTAAGTGTTTAACTACAGGTGAAAGAAGACCGGGTAAAAATGCTTGAAGGTGGACAAGTTCATAGTCTTTACCTTTTATATAGAAAAACGATTTGATTAGAAATATTATTCTTGAAAGATTATTGTCGGGGTCTGATTTGGGGCCTAACCTGATAACACCCAGGTTTTTTACTTTTTCCTGCTTGTAGTCTCCGTTATTCCTTGTGACAATATCGACTTGGTGGCCTTTTTGGGCAATTCTTTTTGAGATTTCCCATGTATTGACTTGACCACCGCCGATAAAGGGAAACCAAGTGTCGATAACGACAGCTATCTTCATGTATTTACGATTTTAAAATAATCTATGGTTTTTGCCAGTCCCTCATCGAGCCTAATTTTTGGTTGGAATCCGGTCGTTTCTTTGAATTTTTGATGCGAAAGAGCGCTTTTTTCAACCTCAAGAAACCTTTGCGGTTTGTGGATTACTTTGACGTGTTGGTTGAGACCATAAATGTCAGGAAGTTTAGCGGCAAGCTGATTGATTGAAATTTGTTGGGAGGTTCCAAGGTTAAATTCGCCGACTACATTATCTTTGATGGATTTGATGAAAGCCTCGACGACGTCGGAAACATAGATAAAATCCCTCGTCTGCTCCCCGCTGCCATAAATTATCACAGGATCATTTTTAATAATTTGTTTAGCAAAAATCGCAACCACCCCTCCTTCTCCGCTTGAGTCCTGGCGCGGTCCGTATACATTTGCGAGTCTTAGGCAAACGTAGGGATTCTGGTAACTTTTGTAAAAAAATTGCAAAAAATACTCGGCGCAGAGTTTGACAAGTCCGTAAGTCGATATCGGCTGTTTTGAGTGATCTTCGTCTATGGGTAATTTTTTGGCATGGCCGAATATAGCTGCAGATGAGGCAAAAATTATTTTTTCGACATTAACCTCTTTCGCTATTTCTAAAAGTTTGGCTGTCGCCAGAAGATTAATCTTAATGTCTTCCTCAGGATTTTTTAAAGATCGGCTGATGCTTGATTGAGCTGCCAAATGGAAAACGATTTGCGGTCTGATCTTTTCGAGATACATTGTGAAAGTCCATGAGGCGATATCCGTTTTGATAAATTTCGCTTTTTGATTTAAATTGGCTAAATTCCCTCGGGATAAATCGTCTATTACAAAAACTTCGCTTCCATTTGCTACAAGTTGGTCAACCAGATGAGATCCGATGAAGCCTGCACCGCCAGTTACCAGGATTTTTGTTTTTATCATTTCAATAGTTTTTTATAAACCTGTTCAGTCTCGCTGGCAATTTCTCTCCAGCTGTAGATTTTGACAAGACTGTGCGCTTCATTCTCTTTTTTCTCGTATAGTTCTTTATTTGTATTAAGCCTTTCTATTTTTTGCGCAAGATCACGAACACTTCCGAGTTCAAATAAGAATCCGCCTTTTGCGTTCTTGGTAATTTCCCTGAAAACATCAATATTGGAAATTACGTATGGAACACCGGCTGCGGCTGCCTCTAAGACAGCTATCCCAAAACCTTCTGTTGACGAAGGCAGGCAGAAAAGATAAGACGATTTTAGTTCCTTTATTAGTTCAGCTCTTGGCAAATTTTGGCGGAACCGGATTTGGTTTATGATTTTTAGATTTTTAGCAAGATTTTCAAGATTTCGTTTTTCTGGACCAGAGCCAATTAAGGTCAAGCGTAAATCAGGCTGTTTTTTAAAAATTAGCGCGAATGCTAGAATCAGGTCTCTTATCCTCTTGTAGGGAACCAGACGACTTACGCAAATTATTTTTTTTTTTTTTCTTTTTTTAATATTTCTTTTAAAATCTTCTCAATCTATTCCACACGGTATTTGCGAGTTCATAT
>CAZBAA010000040.1:0-3957 GCA_964490095.1 uncultured Candidatus Saccharibacteria bacterium | reverse complement strand
AAATCACAATTTAAAATTCAAAATTCGTTTCCGGCGGTTTGTTTGGTGGTCTCCGGCGGACATACTCAACTGATTTTAATGAAGAATATCGGGAAATATAAAATTATTGGAGAAACAAAAGACGACGCGGCAGGAGAATGTTTTGATAAATGCGCTAAAATTTTAGGACTCGGCTATCCAGGAGGACCAGCAATCGCCGCCGAAGCGGCAAAATTTCAAATTTCAAATTTCAAATTTCAAATTAAACTGCCAAGGCCGATGATAAACACAAAAGACTACGATTTCAGCTTTTCCGGGTTGAAAACAGCCGTTTTGTACCACCACAAAAAACAATCTGTAAAAACGCAAAAATCGAAAGAGTACATTATGCAAATGTGCTTTCAAACCCAGCAGGCAATCATTGACGTCTTGCTTAAAAAAACAACAAAAGCGGCCAAAGATTACAAAGCTAAAACGATAATTCTGGGCGGCGGGGTTTCCGCAAACCAAGAATTAAGAAAACAACTAAAAGAAAAAATTGAAAAAGAAATACCTAATACTAAATACTTAATACCAAATACTAAATACTCAACTGATAATGCTTTGATGATTGCGATAACGGGATATTTTCACAAAACAAAAACTAAAGATTGGAAGAAGCTAAAAGCCAAAGCAAATTTACGAATCAGTTAGAAAGTGATAAAATAATTTAATAATGGAGTTGTCAAAGGCGTACAATTCAAAACAAGTTGAAGATAAGATTTACCGGCTTTGGGAGAAGTCCGGGTTTTTTAATCCTGACAAACTGCCCAAAAGACATAAAAAACCTTATGCAATTGCCATTCCCCCGCCCAACATTACTGGTGAGCTTCACATCGGGCACGCCCTCAACGCAACAATCCAAGATATCTTAATAAGGCAAAAAAGAATGCAGGGGTATAAAACTTTATGGCTGCCGGGCATTGACCACGCTGGAATTGCAACTCAAAACGTTGTTGAAAAAAAGTTAAGAAAAGAAGGCAAATCAAGGTTTGATTTGGGAAAAGAAAAATTTATTGATGAAGTTTGGAAATGGAAAAAGGAAAAAGAAAATGTAATTTTAAGCCAATTTAAAAAATTGGGCGCGTCTTGCGACTGGTCAAGAACAAGATTCACTATGGATAAGCCCTACCAAAAGGCTGTCCAAGAGGCCTTTTTGCAATATTACAAAAAGGGCTGGATTTACCAAGGAAAAAGAGTTGTAAATTGGTGCCCAAGATGCGCCACCAGCTTGTCTGATTTGGAATTAGAATATACAGAGCAAACCGGAAAACTATGGTACATAAAATACCCCATTAGGGAAAGTGGCTTTATTATCGTTGCCACAACAAGGCCAGAAACAATGTTGGGCGACGCCGCCGTAGCGGTAAATCCAAACGACAAAAGGTATCAAAACCTGATCGGCAAAATTATTAATCTGCCCTTGGTAAACAGAGAAATACTAATTATCGCGGACGAGTTGGTAGATAAAACTTTTGGCACCGGCGCCGTAAAAGTAACGCCCGCCCACGATTTGATTGATTATCAAATAGGCCAAAAACATAAACTGCAATCTATGCAGGTTATAGATGAAAAGGGTAAAATCTCAAAAGCAGCGCCGCTAGTTTACCAAGGATTAAAAACTTCAGAAGCAAGAGAAAAAATCATTAGTGACTTGGGAAATCAAAATCTTTTAGAGAAGGTGGAAGATTATACTCACAAAGTTCCTAAATGCTACCGATGTGGCACAACAATTGAATTAATCCCTTCTTTGCAATGGTTCTTGAAAATGAATGAACTGGCAAAGCTGGCAAAAGAACCGGTAAGGTCGGGCAAGATAAAATTTCATCCAAAATCTTTTGAAAAACCTTATTTTGACTGGTTAAAAAATATAAAAGATTGGTGCATTTCACGCCAAATATGGTGGGGGCACAAAATTCCAATAAAAGGCAGTGAGGACGTTTTAGACACTTGGTTTAGCTCTGCCTTGTGGCCCCTTGCAACATTGGGGTGGCCCGCCCCCACCAAGGATTTAAAAACTTATTACCCCACCAATGTTTTGTCTACCGCCCGCGATATCATAAACTTATGGGTTGCCAGAATGATTTTTTCTGGTCTGGAATTCACAAAAAAAATTCCCTTTAAAGACGTTTATATCCACGCAACCGTTTTGACTATTGAGGGCCAAAGAATGTCAAAATCGCTGGGAACTGGCGTTGACCCTTTAAAGCTGATAGACGAGTTCGGGGCCGACGCCACAAGGTTTGGAATTGCTTTTCAAGTTATGGGCAACCAAGATATCAGGTTTGTTACAGACAATATTTTAATGGGCAAAAAATTCTGCAATAAAATATGGAACGCGTCGAGATTTGTTATGGAACAAATCCCAAAATCAAAAACTAAAAATCAAAGATTAAAAATTAGCGCTAAGATTATGGCTTTAACCAAAGCCGATGAAGCAATACTAAAAACGTTGGACAAAACGGCAAAATCTGTAAACAAAGATTTAGCAAACTTTAAATTTGGCAAGGCCTGTCATGCTTTACATAATTTTTTCTGGCACGATTTTTGCGACAAATATATCGAGGAGTCAAAAAAACAACTTGCTTCAAAAAAAGCTGAAGAGACAAAAAAAATCTTAATCTACGTTTTGTTAAATTCACTAATCTTACTTCACCCGTTTATGCCTTTTATAACAGAGGAAATTTACCAACAGATGCCTATAAAAAATAAAAAAAAGTGCATAATGATAGAAGAATGGCCCAGTTGATTTAGGCGGAAATAAACAATTAGAATAACTTGGATTTTAAAATACTTATTTATATTTTTTTTGGAGTTTTACCGGCCTTAATCTGGCTTTCTTATTATTTAAGAGAAGATACTCACCCCGAGCCAAGGCCAATGATTCTGAAAGTTTTTCTTTTTGGGTCTTTGGCCACTTTGCCTGTTTTTCTTGTACAAGTTGGTTTTTCGGCGCTGTTAGTTGAACTTAAATTACCATCTTCTATTTTTTCAATCCTCTATTGGTTTTTGGTTATAGCTTTGGCCGAAGAGTTTTTTAAATACTTAGTTGTCAAAAAAACGGTTCTTAAAAGCCCGCACTTAGACGAACCTTTAGATATAATGCTTTATATGATTATTGCTGCTTTGGGCTTTGCTGCTTTAGAAAACGTTCTTTACCTTTTTTTCTGGAAATCCATCACAAGCAATCTTTCTCTTGGCCAAATTTTAAACAATACTATTATCATCAGTTTTATTCGCTTTATAGGGGCTACTTTTTTGCACACACTTGCCTCTGGGACGTTGGGCTATTTCCTAGCAGTAGAAGTTTACAAAAAGAAAAAAAGGTGGTGGTTCTTTGTTTCCGGGCTCGCGCTTACCAGCGCCTTGCATGGGCTTTACAACTTTTCTATAATAACTTTCAAAGGCGCGTTGCAAATTGCTACACCCGTAATTATTTTGGTGGGGCTTGCTATTTTTGTGGTTTGGGCTTTTAATAGAGTAAAGAAAATGAAAAGCATCGTTGAGGTTTGAATATGGTAAATAAATTAAAAATAAAAGAACCCTCCTCCGCTAAAGCTACGGAAGGGCAAGGAAAAAAAGAAGTTTCAGGAAACGGAATTTTTGACCCAGAGGGAGAATTGGTTATTGATGTTTTTGAAACAAGCTCGGATTTCGTGGTTTTAGCTGCCATTGCCGGAATACAAATAAAAGATATTGATATTGCAGTTGAGAAAGATATGATGGTCATCAAAGGCAACCGGCAAGACCCTCATTTTGATTCGGAAAGGCAGTATTTCTACCAAGAGTGCTATTGGGGACCTTTTTCAAGAAAAATAGTTTTGCCGGAAAACATAGAAGTTGAAAAAGCCGCGGCTCAAATGGATAAAGGGCTTTTGACCATTAAAATTCCCAAATCCGAAAAAAACAAAACTGGCGTAAAACTATCGTAATTATTTA
>CAZBAA010000039.1:3737-4056 GCA_964490095.1 uncultured Candidatus Saccharibacteria bacterium | reverse complement strand
CGAAGAATTTATGGAATTAGTAAATTAGAACTGAAATGAAGAAAGTTTAAACATGGCAAAACAAATAAAAGCAATAGTTAAAATACAAATTCCGGCTGGCAAAGCGACGCCGGCTCCTCCGGTTGGCCCCGCCCTAGCTCAGCACGGATTAAATATGGCAGAATTCTGCCAGAAGTTTAACGACGCCACAAAAGATAAGGCTGGTTTTACCATTCCTGTTCAAGTAACTATATATACAGACAGAACATACGAATTTAAACTTAAAACGTTTTTGGCTTCAGAATTGTTGAAAAAAGCAGCCGGAGTTGAAATAGGTACT
>CAZBAA010000039.1:0-3727 GCA_964490095.1 uncultured Candidatus Saccharibacteria bacterium | reverse complement strand
GCAAGATAACAAAAATCCAGTTAAAAGAAATTGCTGAAAAGAAGATGCAAGATTTAAACACCGAAAACGTTGAGCAGGCAATGAAAATAATTGCCGGCACGGCCAAAAATATGGGGATTTCTATTGAGGAATAGAAATAAATAACTAAAATGGAAGAAAAAATTGAACAACCTAAAAATATTCGTCCGACCTGGGATGAATATTTTTTAAACTTAGTAGAACCATTGGGTAGCCGAGCAACTTGCGACCGGGGCAAAAGCGGAGCTGTTATTGTTAGTCCGGGTAATACAATTTTAGCCACGGGTTATGTGGGAGCGCCTCCGGGCCAGCCCCATTGCGACCAAGCAGGCCATATGATGAGGACTGTGATTGATGAAGAAGGCAAAGAGTCCCAGCATTGCGTGAGGACTCTGCACGCCGAAGAGAACGCTATTTTGCAATGCGCCAAAGACGGCATAAAGCTTGAGGGAGCAACTATTTATTGCAAAATGACGCCTTGCTACAATTGCGCCATGAGGATATTAAGGGTGGGAATTAAAAGAGTTGTGGCGCAAAAAAGGTATCATGCTGATAAATTGTCTATGGAGTTGTTTGAAAAAGCTGGAGTCAAAGTTGTTATTATTGATAACACGGTAGAGGAATATAAGCACCAATAGTATTAATATGAAAGATGAGGAATTAGTTTTAGTTGTGCCTTCTGATGTTATTTTTCGGCAAGGCCGCTGGCAGGGTTTAAAAACAGACAATTTGGATTATTATTTGGATTTAATAAAGAAAAATTGCCAGTTTAAAAGAAGAGGCGATGTGGAAGAAGATCCTTCTTTTCAGCAGATAATTCCTTATATTGTTTTTAATTTCAAAGATAAATATTTTATTTATAAATATTTAGAGCAGGCCGGAGAAAAAAGGTTGGTTGACAGCTATCAGCTGGGGGTTGGCGGCCATATAAATCCGGTTGATACTAACGGCAGTGATATTTTGGAAGCCGGAATGATGAGGGAGTGGTCGGAAGAAGTTGAATTTAAGGGAAATTTATTGGAAAAAAGACTAGTCGGGATACTGAATGATGATTCACGGCCGGTTGAAGCCGTTCATCTGGGGCTGGTTTATAAATTCGTAGGCGACAGCCCGGATATTCTTGTAAAAGAAATAGATAAAATAAAAGGAGAATTAGTTGATTTAAAAAATATTGGGGAATACATAAAAGACAATCCGGGTGTTTGGGTGCAGGTAGTATATAAAGAATATTTGACAAAAAACTTGGGATGATAAAAAGTAATTATCCAGGTAAATTTATTGTTATAGAAGGACTAGATGGTTCTGGCAAGAACGCCCAGATTGACCTTTTGGTCAATTTTTTAAGGGAAAATGGCAGAGAAGTTATTGCTACAAAAGAACCGACAATGGAGTCGGAGGCCGGTAGAAAAATTAAGCAAGTGCTGAAAAAAGAAATTAAATTAAAACCATTGGAGTTGCAGAGTTTGTATGTGCAAGACAGAAAAGAGCACTTGGAAAACAAAGTTATTCCGGCTTTAAGAGAGAGCAAGTTTGTGGTTTCCAGCCGTTATGCTTTTTCTACATTTGCCTATGGAGCTGCCAATGGCTTGGATTTGGCTTTATTAGTGGAGATGAACAAAAGTTTTTTATTGCCGGATTTAACCATTATCATTGATGTTTCGCCAGCCAGTTGTATTAAAAGAATTGACAGCAGAGGAAGAGAAAAAGAACTATTTGAACAAATTGAAAAACTTAAAAAAGTTGATCAATTTTACAAAAAATTACCAATAATGTTTGAAAATGTTGTTGTTGTCAACGGAGAAGATTCAATAGAAAATGTTTTTGAGAATATAATAAAAAAAATAATGGATGAAGGAACCGACAGGCCAGATAGGACGGGCGTGGGCTCGAGAGCAATTTTTGGCGTACCGTTGAGATTTAATATGGCCGATGGCTTTCCGGCAGTAACCACTAAAAAGCTGGCTTTTGAAGCGGTGAAAGCAGAATTGATTTGGTTTTTATCTGGCTCAAGCGATGTGAAAGAGCTTCAAAAATTAGGTTGCCATATTTGGGACGGGAATGCCAATGCAGACTACTGGAAGTCAAAAGCAAAATTTGAAGGCGAT
Organism: uncultured Candidatus Saccharibacteria bacterium; assembly: GCA_964490095.1. Taxonomy (GTDB): domain Bacteria; phylum Patescibacteriota; class Minisyncoccia; order Minisyncoccales; family Staskawiczbacteraceae; genus JACPYG01. Next base: position 1,604 of record CAZBAA010000039.1, on the reverse strand, counting down.
TTGGGCAGAGTGTATGGAGTGCAGTGGCGCAGCTGGAAATCTCCTTATACTGATGCGCCAATTGACCAAATTGGCAGTGTCATTAGAAAATTAAAAGAAAATCCTAATGACAGAAGAATGATAGTTTCGGCCTGGAACCCTGCCGAAATAGATATGATGGCTTTGCCCCCGTGCCATTTGTTATTTCAATTTTTCTGCGTTGATAAAAAGCTATCTTTGATGATGTACCAGAGAAGTTGTGATATGTTTTTGGGAGTGCCATTCAACATAGCTTCTTATTCATTGCTTTTGCACATGGTGGCTCAAGTTGTGGGTTTGGAGCCTAAAGAATGCATAATTATTTTAGCTGACACCCATATTTATTTGAACCATTTTGAGCAGGTAAAAGAGCAGATTAGCAGAGAACCTTACCCTTTGCCCGAATTGTGGTTGAATCCCGAAGTGAAAGATATTTTCAGTTTTAAAATGGAAGATATAAAATTGATTGACTATAAATATCATCCTTCAATTAAAGCGCCGATGGCTGTTTAGCCCCCGGTTTTTTTTATGATAATTTCAATAATATCTGCAGTAGCAGAAAACAGGGTGATTGGAAACAAAAATGCCCTGCCCTGGCATTTGCCAGCTGACTTCAAGTATTTTAAAGAGACAACATTAAACAAGCCCATTGTCATGGGGTTGAATACATTCAAATCCATTGGGGCAAAACCTTTGCCCGGCAGAAAAAATATTATTTTAAATGATGACTTGAATTACATCCCTCCAGACGATTGTTTTGTTGCTCATTCTATAACAGATCTTTTAGAGATGGTAAAAGACGAAAGAGAGGTTATGATTTGCGGCGGAGGTTCTGTTTATAAACAATTTTTACCTTTGGCGAATAGGTTATATCTAACTTATATTCACCAAAATTTTGAAGGTGACACATATTTTCCAGAATTTGATATGAAAGAATGGAAAGAAATTAAAAGGACAGATTACCAGCCAGATGAAAAGAATCATTATTCTTATTCATTTTTGGTCTTAGAAAAAAAATAAATTTATGATATACAAACCCACAATCGGTCTTGAGATACATGTCGAGTTGAAAACAAACTCAAAGATGTTTTGTTCTTGCAAAAACGACCCTGATGAAAAGCGGCCTAATTTTAATATCTGTCCGGTTTGTACTGGTCAGCCGGGATCTTTGCCTGTTGCCAATGAAGAAGCCATTAGAAAAGTTATTAAAACCGGATTGGCTTTGAACTGCCAAATTGCCAAAGAGTCAAAATTTGACAGAAAGAACTATTTTTATCCGGATTTGCCCAAAGGCTATCAAATTTCCCAGTATGATATGCCAATCGCTAGCAACGGTTTGCTCCAAATCAAAACTGAAAATTCAAAATTAAAAGATGTGCGGATAAGGAGAATACATTTAGAAGAAGATACAGGCAGCTTGCTGCACCCAGAAGGGGCAGATTATTCTTTAGTTAATTTGAATAGAGCTGGAGTGCCCTTAATGGAGCTGGTGACAGAACCGGATATAATTTCGGGTCGGGAGGCAAGAAATTTTGCCGAATCATTCCAAATTATTCTAAGGTATCTTGGGGTTTCTGACGCCGATA
>CAZBAA010000038.1:0-4162 GCA_964490095.1 uncultured Candidatus Saccharibacteria bacterium | reverse complement strand
GACCTCAAAAACTATTTGGAAAAAGTGGAAAGGCAAGAAACTAAGACCGCATTATTCTCCGATGATTTTCAAAAAGTAGTAAGAGAAGCACTTTTGGTTTGCAAGGAGAGAGGCCATCAAAAAATAGGAGAAAAAGAGATTTTGGTTGCCCTGGCCCGGTACAACGAATTTTTCAAGAAGGTTTTGCTTGATTCAGATTTGAAAGAAGAGGATATTAAGAATATAACGTTATGGCTGGATTCTGTTCAGGCGGTATTTGAGTTAACCAAAAGATCATACAGCGCAGAAAATCTTGCTAGACATGGTTCTTTGGGGAAAGATTGGTCCTCGGGCTATACAGTCACCTTAGATAAATTTTCTATTGATTGGAGAGATGTTGTTTCCAAGTGGAGATATCGGGAAATTATCGGCCACCAAAAAGAAATAGACGAAGTCCAAACGATTTTGGGGGGGTCGTGTTTGGCCAATGTTTTAATAGTGGGGGAGCCCGGCACTGGCAGAAAAAGCATAGTTGAGGCAATAGCCCAGAAGTGTTATTTAAGAACAAGTTTACCCGAGCTTGATCAAAAAAGGGTTGTCGAGTTGGACATGGTATCTTTTCTTTCTCAAATTCAAGACCACGAAAATTTAGAATTTTTGTTAAACCAGATTTTTGAGGAAACCGTTGCAGCCGGCAATATTATTTTGGTGATTGAAAATTTGCATAACTTTGTGGGGGAGGGAGCGCAAAAACCAGGTTCAATTGATATTTCCGGAGTGTTGTCAAAGTATTTGCCCTTGCCAGAATTTATGTTTGTGGGCATTACGGACTACAGCGGCCTCCATAACAAAATAGAAGACAACCCTTCATTTCTTTCTTTTTTTAGAAAGGTTGAAATTTCAGAAGTTTCAGAGCCAGAAACAATTATAATTTTGCAAAATCTGGCTTTGGAGCTTGAGCAAAAAAATAAGGTATTGGTGGCTTACCCGGCTATCAGAGAAATAGTGAATCTGGCGGGCAGATATTTTCCTAGCACTCCTTTTCCCAAAAAAGCCATTGATGTTTTAGATGATGCCATTGTTTATTTAAGGTCTACAAAAGAAAAGGTTCTTTTGCCCCATCACATCGCCAAGATAATTTCCGATAAAACCGAAATACCAGTAGGCAAATTAGAATTTAAAGAAAAGGAGGCCTTGCTCAATTTGGAAAGTTTGATTCATCAGAGAATAATCAACCAAGAAGAAGCTGTTAAAGAGGTATTTGTGGCCATGAGAAGGGCCAGGGCGGGCATCGCTTCTAAAAAAAGACCAATAGGCACTTTTTTGTTTTTGGGTCCTACGGGTGTGGGCAAAACAGAAACCTCAAAAGCGCTGGCCCAAATATATTTTGGCAGCGAGGAAAAGATAATTAGAATTGATATGTCGGAATTCCAAGCCGTTTCTGACATTCCCCGCCTGATAGGAGCCATAAGCCCGGTGGAAATGCAAGGCCTTTTGACAACCCCGGTCAGGGAGACCCCATTTTCTTTAGTGTTGCTTGATGAAATAGAGAAAGCTCATCCCAATATTTTAAATTTGTTTTTGCAGGTTTTTGATGAAGGCCATATTACAGATGGGCAGGGCAGAAAAATTGTTTTTACCAACACCATCATTATTTGCACTTCTAACGCTGGAGCGGTCAACATATTTAAGTCAGTTGAGGCCGGTGAAAAAATAGAGAAGGACAAACTTTTGAATTTGCTTTTTGAAGAAAAAACATTCAAGCCCGAGTTTATAAACCGTTTTGACGCCGTGGTAATTTTCAAACCCCTGACAAAAGAAAATTTACTAAGCATTGCCAACTTGATGTTGGGCAGCTTAAAAAAGAATCTTGAAGAAAAGCAAATAGAACTTGTTATCACGCAATCTCTTTTGGAAAAAATAGTAGAGCTTTCTTATAAACCCTCTTTCGGAGCTCGAGAAATGAGAAGAGTAATACAAGATAAAGTTGAGAATTCTGTTGCCCAAGCCCTTTTATCTGACAAAATAGTTAAGGGTGATAAAGTTGAAATTGACTCCGAAAGTTTCGAAGTGATGGTCAATCCAGTTGTGTAGAAAATAGATAAACAGTCCTGAGCTTGCCGAAGGGCTGTTTTTGTTTACCCCGTTAATGGGTGAACCAATAATACTAACTGTGGATTAATTGTGGACAAATAGTTCTATTTACGAACAAAATTAGAAACGATATGTGAAGTGTTGACCAAGCCCTATAAAGTGGGCTATAAATAGTGTGTAGTGGATAAGTGTGGATAACTGTGGGAAAAGTCATTTAATCTGTGGATAACTAATAATATGCTTATAGGGCAGTACAAACACACAATTGATAGCAAAAAGCGCTTGGCCCTTCCGGCCAAATTTAGGGGTGAATTGGGCGGCAAAGTAGTAATTACCAGAGGCATAGAAAAATGCTTGGTTGTTTACACAGAAGCAGAATGGAAAAATTTTTCAGAAAAGTTGGGAAATCTGCCAACAAGCCAAGCGGAAGCCAGAATTTATTCCAGAGTTACGTTGGCCGAAGCGATGGAGGCCATTTTAGATAAATTAGGAAGAGTGCTCATTTCAGACAATTTAAAAAAATACGCCAGCTTGAAAAAAAACGTTGTGATTTGCGGATTATCTAACAGATTGGAAATTTGGGATGTGGCAGAATGGGAAAATTACAAAAAGAAAGCAGCCAAAGATGTAAATGAAATAGTTTCAAAGTTAGGGGGTTTGGGAATATGACACATATTCCAGTTCTTACAAAAGAAGTTTTACATTATTTAGATCCAAAAGAGAACGAAAATTTTATTGACTGCACAATTGGCGAGGGGGGACATACAATTTTAATTTTAGAAAGAAATAAACCTTTAGGAAAAGTGCTGGGCATAGATTGGGACCCAAATCAGATAAAAAATTGCAGATTAAAAATTAAAAGCGGGAGATTGTTATTGGTTAACGATTCTTATTGCAGTATTAAAGAAATTATTGGCAGGGTAAAGTTTGGGCCAGTCAATGGAATTTTGCTAGACCTTGGCTATTCTTCGTGGCAGTTGGAAAAGTCGGGTCGAGGGTTTTCTTTCCGGAGAGATGAGGACTTGGATATGAGGTACAACACGCTTCAATTTCTTACTGCTAAAACTATTGTAAATGAATATCCAAGCGAAGAGATAGAAAAAATATTAAAAGAATACGGCGAAGAAAAGTTTGCCAGGCGTATTGCCCAAAAGATTTCAGAAGATAGAAAGGTAGGGAAAATTGAAAGTACGGCGCAGTTGGTCAGCATCATTAAAAAGGCGGTTCCTAAAGAATTTCAGCAGGGCAGAATTCATTGTGCGACAAAAACTTTTCAAGCGTTGAGGATTGCAGTCAATGATGAATTAAACAATTTAACCGCGGTTTTACCAAAAATGGTTTCAGTTTTATCTCCTGGAGGAAGAATAGTAATAATTTCATTTCATTCTTTAGAAGATAGAATTGCCAAACTTTTTTTCAAGGAAAAAGAAAAAGAAGGGAATATCAAAATATTAACTAAAAAACCTCAAATGCCAAAGGTTGATGAACTAAATAAAAACCCAAGAGCAAGGTCTGCTAAATTAAGAGCATTCATAAAATTATGACTAATTTAATCTTGGCCTATTCATCTGTAAATAAAGTAAACCAGAAGCTATATTTTTCGGCAGCTTCTTTAGTAATTTTATGTGTTGCAGTTTTTTACGTTTGGCAGATAAATTATATGATAAAGAGCACTTATTTAATTAAGCAGTATCAAAAACAAATAGATAACCTTTCAAACGAGAATAGAAATTTGGAAGCTGACTTCGCTAAAACAAGCTTTATGGGGACAATTGGTGAAAAGACGCAAGCAATGAATTTTGAAAAAGTGAGTGATGTAAAGTATGTACAAATTTTAGAAGCCTCGGCCTTTTTGCCAAAGGAAGGTAAAAATAGCAATTAGTAAATGAAGAACTGGAGGCTAAATATAGCTCTATTTTCAATAATAATTTTAGGAGCAGCTGTTATTAGCCGCTTATTTTTTTTACAAGTGTTGAATCATAAATTTTACCAGGCCTGGGCATTGGGTCAGCAGGCAGGGTTTTCTGAGGTGCAAGGGCAGAGAGGCGAGGTTTTTTCCCAAAATAGCCAGGAAAGCAAGGGAGCTTTT
>CAZBAA010000037.1:0-4349 GCA_964490095.1 uncultured Candidatus Saccharibacteria bacterium | reverse complement strand
GTTTGCACAATCCCAAAAAAGAAAAACCGTTCTTTATCTGGAAACTGGAGTTTATCGATGTCTTTGAAGAAAAAGGCGGTTTTGATGTAATGATCGCAAATCCACCATATATCGACTCAGAAAGAATGACTCTGGAAATGCCGGAAATCAGGGAGATAATAGGTGCGAAATACATTACTACCAAGGGGAACTGGGATATCTATATAGCATTTTTGGAACTCGGATTTATGTTGCTAAACTCTTCTGGTTCATCGGCTTTTATAACTCCCGATAAGTGGCTGTCAAAACCTTTTGGCGAGGAACTCAGAAAGATGTTACTAAATCATATTTGCACGATTTTGAGATCGGGCCGGGATATATTTGAAAGCGTAAATGTTGATTCTATAGTGACAATCTTCAAGAGAATCGCTTGTAGTGATTTAAATATATTAAATTTTGAGGAGAATCAGATTGTCCATAAAGCTACAATCAATAAAACCCTCTTGAAACCTCCATATGCCCTCGATTTTTTGTTTTCAGCTTATTTAAATTTTTTGTTAAAAATTGCGAAATCTCACGCCGGCGAGCTCATATTTGCTTGTGAAAATGCTTGCGCCACTTCAGATGCATACAAATTGAAGCCACTGATTTTTGATTTAGCTGATTCAAAGAAAGTTTTTAGGGCACAAGAACATCTTAAAGTTATTAATACAGGAACAATTGATAAGTGGGTATCAAAATGGGGAAAGAAAGCGATGACTTACCTAAAAGATAAATACCTTTACCCTGTCGTAAATAAAAAAGAATTTTTGAGTTCATTTAATAATTCCTATGGCGAAAAATCTATACGACCAAAAGTGATAATAAAGGGACTAACATTATTGGATGTTTGTTTGGATATGGAAGGAATTATAATTCCCGGTAAATCAACCCTGATTATCGCTGACAATGATACAAAAAAATTAAAAATTCTGGCCGCACTTTTTAATACTGGACTTGCCATTTTTTACATCAAAGAACAATATCCAGCCTCAAGTTATAACGAAGGTATAAATTTCACAAAGGAGATGTTCAACAATTTTCCGACTCCGGCATTATCAGATTCCGAACAAGGTAAACTATCTAATTTGGTTGATAAAATTCTCGCCACCACAAAATCCAGCAATTATTTAGAAAACTCCGCAAAACAAGCAAAAGTCCGCGACTACGAAAAACAGATTGATCAACTCGTTTATAAACTCTACGCCCTCACCCCGGAGGAGATTAAAATTGTTGAAAATGGAAAATAAGCCAAAAAATGCCGAATTCAAAACTTTGATGGATTATGCCAAGACAATGCATAGCAGGTATTTTCATGCGCTTTCAGCTTTTTACGCTTATGAGTCGATGAAGGAAGTTCTTGCACCAAACATCGTTGGGCAATCCGAGGCCGAGGAGAATGCGAAAACAATTGGTAGATATAATAACTTTTTCATGCCAGCGCAAGAAGCTTTGCGTATATATTTTTTCTTGGAGCTTGCCAAGATGTTTGACTCATCAAAACAAGCATTACATATCAATAAGGTTTTGAACTTTACCGCGAGCAATCTCAAGAAACTGACAGTTGACGCTTTTAGGGAATATAACCAAAGCCAACCTCGTGCCTTTCTTGAGACGCTGGTCACCGAATATAAGGGTATGGATCACAAGGAACTTGTGGACATCAAAAAGATGCTCAACGAACATAAAAATACGCTTGAGAAATTAGATACATATCGCAACAAGTGGTTAGCGCATGATGATAAAAAGAAGCCAGAGTTGCCGTCTATTACCGGAGAAGAGATAAAAGCTCTATTTGATGTTCTTGCAAAGATGCTCAATTCCGTAACTGGCCGATTGAATAGCGAGTCATGGACATATTCTCATGTAGAGGGTGATGTAAAACATCATGTGCGTTTGGTTATCGATCACCTACGAAGATTTGAGCCATATCGTTTGAAAGAGATTGAAGAAAAATACCGGATAAATCCGGAAAGTTAAATAATAAAGTTTATGGAAGCAAAAAATAAAACTAAAAAAGAGCTCTCTTTCAAACAAAAGGTGTTGTTATGTTTCTATAAATCAAGACAATACCTCGACAACAAATGGCATGATCTTAAGGAGAAAGTTAAAAAATTCGTTGACTCTTTTTATTTTTATCTGATAGTTTTTGGAGTTTCCGTTTTTCTTTTACACAAAACCTTAGTTTATTTCAACATAATTGTCTCGGAAGGTAATCTACATGGTTTTGCATTTGCTGTCGCCGGAATTATTGGAGCTTCAATTGCTATCGTTTTTTCTTTTTCCACCTTTATTTTACAGAGTACGGCTGATTTATTCTCCACTCAATATCTAAATAAATTTATTCAGGATGTTAAGGAAAAGGCATTTTTTTGGTTATTAGTATTTTTGACGATAGCGGCATTTTTTACACCCATTTTTCTTAAAACTTATGTTTTAGAAGTACTGATTGCTATTTTATTTGTTGCCTTTTATTTAATCTACAATCTCTATAAGGAGTTAAGAAAAAGGATAAATCCAGAAACAACTTTAACGAAAATTAAAAACGATGCCATAAATCAGTTAATAAAAGTAAATAAAGAATTAAAAAAACGCGCCCATATTCAAAATAAGATTTTTGAATACGAGAAGGAAAATAAGGATTTTTCTTTGGATGTGCAATACAAAGCAAATCCTAATTGGCATTTAATTGTCTTGGAAAATGTTAAATATCTATACGAGATTGGCTTGAGATTATTGGCAAAAAATGAGATCAATTCTTTTAACTTAACCGTAAAATATATTCGTGACATTTACCTAAAACATTTGAGTTTGAGAAACAAAAGTTTTATCAGAATGCCCGCCTCTTTTTGGGGCACCTATTCTTTTGATGATGAAGGGTTCACGGCTAAAATACTGGAATATTTACAATCAATGGGCGAAAGGATTATTCAGGAGAAAAGGAAAGAAAATGTTTATTATTTACTTAATATTTACGAAAATATTTTAGCTAACTCTCTAAATATAGAATACGCCGACAAAACCTTTGGTAATCACAAGGGAAATCCACTACCCAATTTAATGTTGGCATATTATATCGGGTTTATCGAAAAATTATTGGCCTCGAAAGAAAACGATTGGATTTGGGAATCTATTAAATCTGTGTCCAATGTATCAAATTTTGTACTGCAAAAAACTGATGACTACTTTATTTCAAGTCAAATCAATCAAGCCATAAATAAAATTTCCATATCTTGCCTTACCGCCAATCAAGAAACCTTTTTCAAGGAACTTGTAAATATTTATTTTAATCAGATCAAAATCGCCTGGAACAGATATGAGCACAACGAGATTTTTTGGAAAGATTTATTCAAAGAACTAAAGAAAAATGTTTTGCTATTGTCGGTTGCAAGCAATCGGCTGAGCTTGTCTGCAAGTGAGCTATTTATTAGCTTTCACGAGTGGCAGGGAAATGTAATCAACTGGATTATTGGAATAAAAGAGGAAAAGGAGAAGAAAGCAAATTTAGATAAGTTTATGCGATTATTGGAGAGATGGAGCGATTTCCTTCTTGATTTCGCAAGGGACACGGGATTAGAAAATAAACAGATTGGCCTACCAATTATCCAATCCATAGAAAATAACATAAACATTATCTACGGGATTAAGAGAAATTTTGGTGATCTTGATTTAGATAAAATATACAAAACTCAGTTTTATACATTAAGTTGGTATTTTCAAAAAACGGACAAAGTAGAGGAAAGTTTTTTATTCAATCTTGAGCAAGTTTTGGAAGTTTTGTTGAGGGAGGTTTGCCACAATCTCAAAAGTAAAGAATTTGACATAGAATATTTGATAGAGCTATACGCAAGATTGATAAATCAGCATTTTGAAAAGGTAACTCTTGGATACGGGTACAACCATCCAAGAGTAATAGAAAAATTAGTTTACTTGGGATTGCTTTTGAATAAATACAAACGGACTGAACAGGAGAAAGGTATTATTGTTAAAATAGACGAATTAAATAAAAAGTATTTGGAGCTCAATAAAGAATTTTTTGAATTAAAGAAAAAGGAGGAAAATTTAATGGGGCCTGATGAATATCAACTCTGCAAAGAACTTCACGATTTGGAAAATGATTTATTCTCGTATAACAATAGTCATTTAATGGGTGTAAAATATATTTTGAGAGGAGAGATAACAAAGGATGGTTGGGATGGCTTTGCGGAGAAAATAAATTATTGTAAGGGTGTCAAATATGAGACCCGGCATATATTTTGATCTCTATCTTTTGAACTTATGGACGAAGAAAAAGAGCGGCAAAAAGAAATAAAAGAAAAATTGGAAAGCGA
>CAZBAA010000036.1:3833-4424 GCA_964490095.1 uncultured Candidatus Saccharibacteria bacterium | reverse complement strand
AAAAAGGGCAAAGGAAAAATAATTATGACAACATATTCCATATACTCCATGCTATTGGAAATTCTGACGAAGTTAACAGTCAGAAAAAGAAATTCTTGAAGTGGGTTTAATATGGGAAGAAAATATGAGATTTGCTATCTTGACAAACTGACTATTTAGTCAGTATACTGAACAAGTTATGGATAAAATTACTGCCCGTAAAGACCTTCGTCTGACAGAAAGACAAAAACAAACCTTGTTATTTATTTACAATAGTATCAGGTATTCGGGATACCCCCCAACCCTGTCAGAAATCCGGGAAGAACTTCAAGTTGTGTCGAATCAGGCCGTACTGGATCTTCTAAAAATTCTTGAACAAAAAAAATACATCAGAAGAGAAGTTGGAGCCGCGCGCGGCCTGCAAGTTACCCAAAAAGGCTACGGTGAATTAAATGTTTCTCCCTATGCCCCGATGGTTGGAGTAACGGCGGCAGGGCCTTTTATGGACACTCTGGAGCAATACGGCCAGTGGCAGGAAATCTCAAGCGACCTGTCAAAATTATCCGACAGGATTGCGCTTTTTAAGCTTAAGGGTGATTCTATGACCGGCGC
>CAZBAA010000036.1:0-3823 GCA_964490095.1 uncultured Candidatus Saccharibacteria bacterium | reverse complement strand
TGAATTTAAGAATGGTGATATAGTTTTGGCTAAAAATGACGAGGGAACAACCATCAAGAGGTTTGTGAATGTAGGAGGGAAAATTCATCTGGCGCCGGAAAATCCAAAGTATGAAAGAATTCTTTTTACTCCTGACTTAAGGCTTCTGGGAAAGGATATTAGAATACTGGGGGAGGGTAAGGTGAATTAAATGGATATAACTGATCTTAAATTATTTGCAAAAGATAAAGGCGTTAAAATGCCTGATCAGAAAACAATTGCGGCAGAAGCAGCGCAAATAATAACAAGCCGCTTTGGTTATACAAAAGAAAAAATTAAACAGAATTTTGACCATTTCCTTTATGAAACAGAAAAAGAAACTTATAAAGTTTATCTAAAGTATCAGAAAAAGTACGGAGAGGATGTTATAAATATACTGATAAAACACCTTGTTCAAAAAAAAGAGCTCAAAGGATTACGGCAGGTAGGCTTGGTGCTTGGCAGACATTTCAATTTACTGGATAAATTTTTCCTTTCTTTATCTCAATCAAGAAAGGCTCGTGCGGGTAAATCATTTGAAGCTATACACAACGCTTTGTTTAAGGAGCTTGGTTATCCTTTTGATGAACAGCGTGTAATTAATGGAAAGCCTGATTTTATAATGCCTTCCTACGATTATTATGTGATTAATCCACCTGACTGTATTATTTTTACCGCAAAAAGAACTTTGAGAGAGAGGTGGCGTCAGATAGTCACAGAAGGAACAAGGGGTTTGGGTTTTTTCCTCGCAACAATCGATGAAAAGATAAGCTCAAACCAACTTGCGGAAGCTCACAAAAACAGGATTTTTATTGTCTGCCCGGAAACAATAAAAAAGAAAAATTATCCTAACGCGACAAATGTTTTAAGTTTTGCAAGGTTCTTCAAAGATTATTTAGATCCTGCATTAGAGAGGTGGAAAAGAAATAATGTTATCAAATAAATACCCGTTTACATTTATAGACCTGTTCGCTGGAATTGGCGGGACGAGAATTGCTTTTGAAAGAGCGGGCGGTAAATGTGTTTTTACTTCTGAATGGGATAAACATTGCCAGTTAACTTATTTTGCCAATTTTGGCGAAATGCCGCATGGTGATATACGGGACATAGACGAAAAGACGATTCCCGATCACGGTATTTTGCTTGCTGGTTTTCCATGCCAGCCGTTTTCAATAGCCGGTGTCTCGAAAAATAAAAGTTTGGGCAGGAAACATGGTTTTGAGCACAAAAAACAGGGAAATCTATTTTTTGATATAGCCAGAATACTTCTTGAAAAAAGACCTAAGGCATTTCTTCTGGAGAATGTTAAAAATTTAAAATCCCATGATAAGGGAAATACATTCAAAATAATTAGCGAAACTCTTGATAAACTGGGTTATAAATTGTTTGTAGAAATACGGGATGCGAAATATTATGTTCCTCAGCACAGGGAGCGAATTTTCATTGTCGGTTTCAAAAAAGATATATATCCGGATATCAATTTTCAATTTCCTGAACGCCCGACTCGAACCAAAAAGATTGCAGATATACTCGAGAAGGAAGTAGATAAAAAATATACCCTTTCAGATAATTTGTGGAGGTATTTACAGGATTATGCAAAAAAACACAAAGAAAAAGGCAATGGGTTTGGATTTGGCTTGATTGATCCGGAAAGAGATAAAATTACGAGAACTTTGAGTGCAAGGTATTATAAAGACGGCTCCGAAATACTTATAAAACAGAACGGTAAAAATCCGCGAAGACTGACACCAAGGGAATGTGCCAGACTGATGGGTTTTGATGATAGTTTTAAAATTGCAGTTTCAGATACCCAAGCATATAAACAATTTGGAAACGCACTTTGTGTACCGCTTGTTCAGGCTATAGCACAGCAGATGATAAAAGCGATAAATTCAGCTAAAATACAAAACAGATATGGACAGATTGACGATAGAACGCAGGCGCTGGAATATGTCCAGAATCAGATCGAAAAATACAAAACCGGAATTGATATTGAGGAGATTTCTCCACAAATCAGGCTACCGTTATAGAGTTAACTTTCCTTTATCTGGTAAACCGGACATTGTATTTACAAAAAAGAAAATTGCAGTATTTGTTCATGGATGTTTCTGGCACTGGCATGGATGTAAAAATTCAGTTATACCAAAGACAAATACTGAATTTTGGGAAAAGAAGCTAAATCAAAACGTAAAAAGGGATAAAGAGGTAGAAAATTTACTTGCAAAAGCAGGATGGAGGCAATTAATCGTTTGGGAATGTGATCTTGAAGATTTGAAAAATTTAAAAAAAGAAATTTTAGAAAATTTAAAAAAAATAAAAATATGACTGAAATTCTTGTTAAAAATTGGTATCTATTTCTAGGTTTTATGCTAGCAGGTGCAATATTGATTCTGAGTATTCAACAAAAGTGTAAAGATTTAATTAAAATATTTCAAGATAAAGCTCCTTTAATAAAAAAATATTGGTTACTTGTAATACCATTTGCTCTCCTTAGTATATCCGCATATATCTTAACTATAAAATTATCTTCTTCTCAAGATATTAATAAAAATATCTCTCTCTTAAATCAAGCAACAACTTTGATATTTGCAATATTTGCTGGTTACCTAGCTTTTCAGCAGCTAATAGAATATCGTAAAGACAAACTTAAAGAACAAGCTAGTATATATTTCAAGCAACCATCATATTTAAGAGCAATCCAGTATTACGAGGAGGCATACAGAATAGATCCCAAAGATTTCTCTTTACTCTCGGAGCTTTTGGAAGTTTATCTTTGCGCTGAGGATTTTAAAAAATTTGATGAAAAAATCCCTCAACTAGAAAGATTAGTCGTCGAAAATTACGAAAAATCAATAGTTGCATACTTAAAGATATGCAAGAATCTATTTAATCAAGACCTCCGATCTACTAGGAGTGAGCTTAAAACATATCTTAACTTAGTTAAAGATAATTTAGAGGTTTTACCACAATTTAGGTTTTGGGACTTCTCGGATATTCGTAAATCAGTGGCATATAAAAATTTAGAAGGTGATATAAAAGGAATTTGTGACAACTTTTTGGCCTACTTAAACAAAGCTTTGGACGAAGAAAAGAAGAAAAGATTTGAGGTAGGTGACTATATTCTTAAAGAAGGAGCTAAAAAAGAGTAAAAACTATATGCAAAATCAGATTCCCAAAAAAACAATCAAGGCCAATGAGCTTCGTGAGTTGATCACATTAATAAGAGAGTTTATGGTTGACAGCAGCGGTTACAATAAAAGCTTTGAACAACTTTTAGAAATTTTTAATTCTTGTTACAAATCTTTTTCTCTTGATCCGTCTGACGATTTACGAATATTAAAGTATGTGGAAGATATGAAAAGTGGAAAATGGAATTCTCCGATAATTCTAACTTTTCAAGCAGGACAGGTTATAGATGGTGTGCATAGAGGTATTGCATATCTAAAATGTGTTAAGGAAGGAAGCGGGGAGAATTATCTCCCACAGATTTATTTAATTGAAGCAGACTAATATGCAAAATCAGATCCTAAAAAATTGTGGAGTTGGTGAGAAAATCGCATGAGGCAAGAAAAAAGTCAAAAGAACTTCTTGAAGAAGCGAAAAGAGAAGTGGAGGAAATGATAGAAAAGGAATCCAATAATGGAAACTAAAATCAAAAAACTTACAATTTCAGCAGGAGATCTAAATAGCTGTCCGAGAGGAGTTTATTATAAAAAGAAAAACACTCCCGAACCTTTAGTTCATCCTAAAATTGCTGAAATATGGCAACTCTTTGGAAGACTTCAAGAGATGGGACAAAGAGTGC
>CAZBAA010000035.1:0-4557 GCA_964490095.1 uncultured Candidatus Saccharibacteria bacterium | reverse complement strand
AGGATGATGAAAAATTTGGTAAGGATAAAAAGAGTTATACTTTTCGCATAGTTTATAGGTCGCCAGAAAGAACTTTGACTTCAGAAGAAATAAATCAAATTCAAGAAAAAATTCAGGAAAAAACAAAACAAGAATTAAACGCCCTTTTGCGTTAATAGTAAAAATCTAATATATGGCTTTTAAAATTAAAATAAAAGAAGAAATCAAGAAAGTTAGTAAGAAAGAAGGAGGATATACCGCCAAAGACATTTATGTTTTAAAAGGGTTGGAGCCGGTCAGAAAAAGGCCGGGGATGTATATTGGTTCAACTGGTGTGGACGGTTTGCACCACTTGATTTGGGAGTGTCTTGATAACGCCATTGACGAGAGCATGGCCGGCTATGCCAAAAATATCGAAGTTGCTCTTTTGCCAAATAACCGAGTAAGGGTGTCCGACGATGGCAGGGGAATCCCGGTTGAAAAACATGCCGACACCAAAAAATCGGCCTTGGAAACCGTTATGACAACTTTGCACGCTGGCGGAAAGTTTGGCGGAGACGCTTACAAAGTTTCGGGTGGTTTGCACGGCGTTGGGGTTTCTATTGTTTGCGCCTTGTCTACCTTTATGCAAGCCGAGGTTCAAAGGGACGGCGGCAAATACGCGCAGGAATATTTTAGGGGAATAGCCAAATCGCCGGTCAAAAAAGTAGGTGACAGCAAGAAAACTGGCACTGCCGTTACTTTTGACGCCGACCCGCAGATTTTCTCTGAAATAAAATACGATATAAAAAAGATTTCAGACCACCTACGCCAGCAGGCCTATTTAACAAAGGGCGTGCGGGTTGTTTTGAGAGACGACAGGGAAAAAGGCAGAGAAACAAGCTACACTTTTTATTTTGAAGGAGGCATCGCTTCTTACGTCAAATATCTGCTTGAGGGCAACACGCCCCGCCACTCCAATGTGTTTTCGGCAAACATTTCCAAGAATGACATTTTAGTGGAGGCCGCCTTCCAGTACACCCAAGAAATGGAATGCGTTGAGGAATCTTTTGCCAACAACATCTATACCGTTGACGGCGGAACGCACATTTCCGGCTTTCGCACTGCTTTGACAAGATGTTTGAATGACTATGCCCGAAGGGAGGGGTTTTTGAAAGAAAAAGATGAAAATTTTACCGGTGATGACGTCAGGGAAGGCCTAACAGCTGTCGTTTCTGTAAAAATAAGGGCTCCTCAGTTTGAAGGTCAAACCAAAGCCAAATTAGGCAACCCGGAAGCCAAAAACGCTGTGGAAGCTGCAGTAGCGGAAGGCCTGACTGATTATTTGGAAAGATATCCCCAGGACGCCCGGGCCATTATAGAAAACTGCCTTTTGGCCACCAAAGCCAGATTGGCCGCCAAAGCCGCCAGGCAGACGGTTTTAAGAAAAGGGGCTTTAGAGGGCCTGGCTTTGCCAGGCAAACTGGCCGATTGTTTGTCAAAAGACCCCAAGGACTCAGAATTATACATAGTTGAGGGCGAAAGCGCCGGCGGTTCGGCCAAACAGGCCAGAGACAGAAGGTTTCAAGCCATCTTGCCCCTAAGGGGCAAGATTTTAAACGTAGAGAGGGCCAGATTAGATAAAATGCTGGCTTCAAAAGAAATCAAGTCGTTAATTATCGCCTTGGGCACTGCCGTGGCCGAAGATTTTAATATAGAGAATTTGAGATACCACCGAATAATTATTATGACCGATGCCGATGTTGACGGGTCTCACATCAGGACTTTGCTTTTGACCTTGTTTTACAGATATTTTAAGTCAATAGTTGAGTCGGGCTACATTTATATCGCCCAGCCGCCGCTTTACAAAATCCAGTCGGGAAAAAATTCAGAGTATGCCTACAACGATGCTCAAAAAGAAAAAATTGTAAAGGAAATTGGAAAGGGTAAGAACATATCAATCCAAAGATACAAGGGTTTGGGAGAAATGAACGCCGAACAGCTTTGGGAAACAACCATGAATCCGGAAAACAGATTATTGCTGCAAGTCACAGTTGCAGAGGCCCACGAAGCCGACAAAACTTTTGATATTTTGATGGGAGAAGAAGTGGAACCCCGCAAAAAATTCATCCAAACCCACGCCAAATCAGTCAAGAATTTAGATATTTAGTTAATAAAGTGGAAAATAAAGATAACAATTTTGCTTATATAGATGGTGCGAATTTACACAAAGGTATTAAAAGTTTGGGATGGGTTTTGGATTATAAAAGATTTAGAATATGGCTTTCTGAAAAATACGGAATAAAATCAGCTTATCTGTTTATTGGCTTAATACCAAAATACAAAGAATTGTATAAACATTTGCAAGAATATGGTTTTACACTTATATTTAAAGAAGTTATTTATGACGATGGAGGAAAACCAAAAGGAAATTGTGATGCTGATTTAGTATTACAGGCAACTCGTGATATATATGAGAATAAATTTGATAATGCTCTTATTGTAGCAAGCGATGGAGATTATTCCGGATTAGTGAAATTTTTTCTAGAAAAGAATAAATTAATTTCAATATTATCTCCGAGTAATGAGGAAAAATGTTCAATTTTAATAAAAAGAACAGGAGCAAAAATAGTATATTTAAATGATCATCATTCCAAGTTAGAACTATCCCCAAAAGAAAAAACCCCCGACAAGGACGGAACCTTGTAAGGGTTTTCTTCGTAGTGATACTGTAATGTTACCATATTATAACTCCGTGTCAATGCTCTACAATTTAACTGTCAAATATCAAATATTAAAGAAATTCATCCAAACCCACGCCAAGTCAGTCAAGAATTTAGATATATAAAATATTAAAATAATTTAAATTATATCATTATATGATACAACTAAAAGTAATAAGGTATTTAATGGATGATAAACCATTTTATATTGGAGTAGCAAAAGCAGAAGATTTAATAAGAAATTATAAAATTGATGCGTGGTCTATTTCAAATACAAGTGGCTATCAAAGAAATCTAAGTATTAATAGATCAAAGAAGTTCTCAGATTATTTGTCTAAATTTAAAGGTATTTTTCATCAAACTATTCTAATAAATATTAGAAATACAAAAAATGTAAACTATGAGGATAAAGAAGGAGAAGGGATTCTAAAGATAGAAGGTGAATTTTATTTAGTAGATGGCCAACACAGGGTTGGTGGTCTTAAAAATTTGATAGAATCACATCCCTCATTGGGATCTATACCTGTCCCAGTTTTGGTAATGGTTGGGTTCTCAAGGGAAAGAGAAGCAAAGGAATTTTTGATTGTCAATAAAACACAGAAAGGTGTTAGAGCTGATTTATCAGATAGATTATTGTCTGATGTTATAGACGATATGGATAGAGATCTTTTAGAGATTCTTGGTATAAGAGAACATAGAAATATAACAAGGACGGCTGTGGAAGTTTGTGATAAATTAAACGAAAGCAAAGAATCGGTTTGGTATAAAAGAATAGGATTACCTAATCAGAAATCAAATAAATATGAAACAATAAAACAAAGATCTATGACAGAGTCTTTAAAATATCTAATGAAAGATAGTTATATTCAATCAAATTTTAAAACAGCAAACAAATTGTCAAAACTATTAATTGATTATTGGCATGCTGTTAAATCATTGTGCCCCAAGGCTTGTGGCGATGATGCTAAAAATTATGTGTTACTTAAAACAACTGGGCCATTTATATTGCATAAACTTCTTCTGTTTGTCGTTATAAAATGTGGTAGTGATTATACGATTACAAAAATGAAAAGTATCCTTTCTAATATAGAAGAAATGGATGATGATGATTGGCATAGAAATGGTGAATTAGGAGAAGGAAGTAACCAGAAGTTTTTTAATAATAGATTTGATAATTTTAAATCACAAATTGAGTAGATATGACTTTTACAACAATTTTTAAAGATGAGTTAATAAATTTATTATCATCAAAAACAAAAGATATATGTAAATCAGAAGAAATAGAATATTCTAGAGGTAAATATAAAATAAAATTTGATGGTTATATTTTAAGTGAAGATAAAATTATTATTATTGAAATTGAGTTTAGAAGATCTGATCCTATAAGTAATTTATTAAAAATAATTCATTGGTTGCGTTATTATAATTCTTATAAAAGAATAAAAATGATACACATTTTTGATAATAATTATTACTCCCAAAAAAATAATGAATACAAAAAAGAACTTACTTTATTTCTTGCTAAAAGATGTCATTTACTGCATAGAAATTTAGATAGATTTATCTATAAGTATTTAGATATCGATGTAGATAAAATGTCTTTTAGAAGAAATGACGAGAGTTCAGCAAAGAAGTTAGCTTCAATAGTTTGTAAAAAATTAATGAAAATAATTTAATGTAAATTATGTTTGAGAATTGAAAAGGCTTGACTTGTTGGTTTGTGTCGGCTAACATGGGATTAGATGCAAAAGCGGCCGAGAGGCCGTTTTTTAAACCACGAGAATAAACTATGAAAATATTGGAAAAAGCTAAAAGTTTTTTAAAGGAGGTTTACGTTG
This sequence comes from uncultured Candidatus Saccharibacteria bacterium, assembly GCA_964490095.1. Taxonomy (GTDB): domain Bacteria; phylum Patescibacteriota; class Minisyncoccia; order Minisyncoccales; family Staskawiczbacteraceae; genus JACPYG01. The sequence goes on along the minus strand of CAZBAA010000035.1, from coordinate 38 downwards.
AGTTAAAAAGAGTCAACTGGCTTTCTGGCAAAGAGGCC
>CAZBAA010000034.1:0-4878 GCA_964490095.1 uncultured Candidatus Saccharibacteria bacterium | reverse complement strand
GGGCAGAAACCGTAGGGATTTTTACAAGAAGCGTTGTTTTTGACGATGTTTCCAGGGACCCTAGTACAAAAAACATAGAAGATAATTACAACCCGTCGCACAACGATTCGGACACCGTAAAAATCACCGCGACTGTTTCTTGGCAGGACAAAACATCAGAAGTGGCGGCTTTTCTCACTAACTGGCAGAAATAAATCACATAATACATAACATGAAATGCATAATAAATAATAAGAATGGTTTTACTATTATAGAGATTTTAGTTTCCCTAACGGTTTTTTCCTTCGTTCTGCTGGTTGTTATTTCTTCACTTTTTTTTATGACAGATGCCAGTTATAAAACTAAAGCCGACAGAGAAGCTTTAGACAATGCCAGGAGAGCTATGGAAATAATAACAAGCGAGATAAAAGGAGCCGAAAGTATTTACACTCCAACAACGACGGCAAATCAGCTTTCTCTAAAAACCCGCAGATACTTGCTTAATGATGAAAATACTACTTTCATAGATATTTTTCTTTGTGGTCAAGCCATATGTTTGAAAAAAGAGTTTCAGGGCCCAGTTTCCTTAATTTCAGACAGCGTTGAGGCGGCTAACTTGTCTTTCTCGCAAATTTTCAACAATGGCAGGCCATCGGTTAAGATAGATTTAACGATAGATTACAAAAATACAACCAATAATCCCAATAACGACTCTTCGGTTAGTTTGAGTTCAACAGTTTCTTTAAGAAGTTATTAACTATGCAACAAAGAGGATTTATTGTTACTTTAATTGTCTTTTTTATCTTATTAATAATGACAAGTATTGGGCTTTCTGTAAGTTTGTTAATTTTCCAAAGCCAAAAAGTTGCTGCCAATACTATCAAGTCAACCCAAAGTTATTTTATAGCCGAATCGGGAGTGGAAGATTCTCTTTTACGCCTTGGTAAAGGATGGAACACTCCCGCTTCCTATAGTTTAGCAGTGGCAGAGGCAACGGCCGAGGTGACTATTTCTTCTATTTCAGCTGGATCGCGCACTATTGCCTCAGAAGGCAATTCCTCCAGCCATTTTCGTAAAATAGAAGTTGTTTATCAGCTATCAGGAGCCAAGCCAGGATTTTTTTACGGAGCTCAAGTAGGGGAAGGAGGATTACGTATGGATAATTCAAGTCGAGTAGTTGGGAATGTGTACTCTAATGGAAATGCTCAACTTACGGGGACGGCTCAGATCACCGATACTATTTCGGTAGCAGGAACAGGTAAAAAGATTTCCGGCGGTGAGGTGCTTGGAGATGCATATTCAGATATTTGCGAAAATACGGAGATTGGAGGAACATTGCACGCTAACACTCAATCTAACTGTTCTTATTCTTCATTTACCAGTGACGGGCTTCCCATAGACCCTCTTTCCCTGCCTATTCCAAACTCTCAGATCGAAGAGTGGAAAAACGAAGCTGCGGCAGGCGGAACAATTGGAAGTTTTAATAAAAGCAGCGGCACCCATATTTTAGGACCCGTGAAAATTGAAGGTGATCTTATTGTGCAGAATACTGCCCAGCTTGTGATTACAGGTACGTTGTGGGTTACGGGAAATATTGATATCAAGAATTCCGCTCAGGTGCGTCTTGATCCTTCATACGGAAGCACCAGCGGTGTTATTGTTGCCAGTGGTTTAATCACATTGCAAAATAGTTCAATTTCTTCGGGCTCGGGCTCAGCTGGAAGTTATTTGATGTACATTTCTACTTCTTCTGCTGACCCGGCAGTTATTGTTAAAAATTTTGCCATAGTGGATGTCCTTTATTCAAACACTGGTTGGGTTGCAATAGAGAACAATACAGATATGCGTTCGGTGAATTCATACGGTATCCATGTGAAAAACAGCGCGGAACTTACCTATGAGATAGGTTTGGCGGATGCGTTATTTACGTCAGGACCAGCGGCAGGGTGGACAGTAACGAGCTGGCAAGAACAATAATCATTTTTAGTGTTATAATCAAACAATGCCTAAGTTTTTGAATTTAGAGCCGGAGATATTTGGGGTGGATATCAATGATTCGTCTTTGAAGATTGCCAAACTCAAAAAAAAGCCCAAGGGCTTTAGTTTGGTGTCTTTTAATGAGGTAAAAATTAGAACAGGTATTCTGAAAGAAGGAATAATACAAGACGAAAAAGCCCTTGCCAATATTATAAAGATGGCTTGCCTTACGGTGAAAGGCAAAAAACTCGGCACAAAATATGTTATTGTTTCTTTGCCAGAGGAAAAATCTTTTTCGCAATTGATTGAAGTTCCGCAAATGACGGAAAAAGAATTGAAGTTAGCTGTTCCTTTTGAAGCTGAAAATTATATACCTTTAGCCATCGACAAAATTTATTTAGATTTTCAAGTTGTTAATTTTCATCATAGCAACCAAAGACATTTGGATTTACTGATTAATGCAATGCCAAGGTTTATAGTTGATTCTTACGTATCCTGTTTTAAAAAAGCGGGTCTTACGCCATACATTTTGGAGGTGGAATCACAAGCCATTGCCAGAGCCCTACTAAAAAATGGAGATAAAATCTTGCCTACGATTATTGTTGATTTGGGGCGCGACAGAACTCATCTTATTATCTTTTCTGGCGGTTCGGTGCGTTTCACTTCTTCAGTTTCCACTTCTTCTCAACTGCTGACGCGAGCTATTTCCGAAAGTTTCGACCTCAATCTCCACAGCGCCGAAGCATTAAAGGTAAAGCAGGGTTTGAATAAAAAAGGGCGCTACGATATTGATAAGGCCGTAGATCCTATTTTGAAGGATTTGGCTTTGCAAATTAAAAAATATATAGACTTTTACCATAACCATTCTTTCCATGATAATTCTTTGCCAGACGGTAAAATCAGGAGAGTTATTTTATCAGGCGGAGGGGCAAATTTAAAGAATCTGGCAGGTTTTCTTACCAAAGAGTTGGGAATTCCAATAGAACTTGGCAACCCCTTTTTAAATATCACTCTGCCCAAAAAGATCAACTTTCCCCAAGGAAGCGCCTTATCTTTTACTACGGTTTTGGGATTGGCATTAAGGGGCGCGGAGGAACAACTAAATTATGATTAATCTTCTACCACCACAAGAAAAAGAAAATTTACTTTTAGAGAGGGATAAAAAGCTGGCTATAGTTTTGGGTTACACAATAATAATTCCTTTAATTTGTTTGTCTTTGATTTTATTTTCAGTGAAGCTTTATATTTCAGGCCAGGCCAACCGCCAAAAAAGTATTTTACTTGCCACCCAAACAAAATATCAAACTTCTGATTTCTTGTTTTACAATGACCTTATTAAAAAATACAACGCAGATTTAGCGAAAGCAAATGCTTTTTATAAGAAAGATTTAAAATTTAGCGATGTGATAAAAATTATTTTGGGAATACCGAGGCCGGCCGAATTATTTTTTAGCGACATATCTATAGAAAGCAGTCAAGACGAAAAGATTAAAATAGCCATTTTTGGCAAAAGCAACACGAGAGACGACCTATTAATTTTTAAAAATAATCTTGAAAATAGCGGTAAAATAGAAAATGTTTACTTTCCTCCTAATAATTGGATAAAGGCAAAGAACATTGATTTTTATTTAACCCTTGAAGTTTTAAACAATGAAAAACCGAAATAAAATTTATCTAATAATTGCTGTTTTCATATCAATAACCATATCTATAATTGTGTTTTTGATATATCCGGTTTTAATGGATATTAAAAACATATCCGATGGAATTCTGTCAGATAAGAGCCGGGTAATTTCTATGGAAGAACAAAGCAAAGAACTAGATAGCTTCAAAAAAAAATATGAGGACTACGATTATAATTTCAAAAAAATAGACCAGTTGTTCTTGAATTCTAAAAACCCGGTTGGCTTTATCAGATTTTTAGAAGAAACTGCCAAAGATTCGGGGATAAACGAAGACATCAAACTTGATATTTTTTTGCCAGATAAGAGTTCTGACGATTCAACGGTTATTATTTCCAGTGTTTTTGCAAGAGGAGAATTCAAAAATATATTGAACTTTTTTGAAAGATTGGATGCCAGCCCCTATTTGATGAGAATAAAGAACACTGCAATTGAAAAATCATCTGGTGATTCAACAGTAAACGCCGTCTTTTCAGCAGAAACCCTTAGTAAATAATATGAAAAAAATTAAAAGAATTATTTTAGCTTTAGGAGAAAATGCATTTTTGTGTATTTTGATTCTTATTTTAATAGACATATTAATTGGAGAATTTTTGTTTTACAAATACGCTCTCTCAGTTGATACCAAAGAACCCGAGGTTATTTCCACTTTTGATAAGTTTCAAGAGAAAACGTATCAATCGATTATCAAAGAATGGCAAAACAGAGAAGCTATTCTAAAAAACCTATCTTTACCGAGTGAAAATTACACGGACCCTTTTAAATCAAATCAGGATAAGATAGAATAAGGTTAGGAGTTATATAATATGACAGAAAAAAAGAAGAAGATTATTCTTGTAGAAGATGACCTTGCTATTGTAGATATTTATACAACGCTAATGAAAAAAGCTGGTTTTGACGTTAAGGTTATTAATTTAGGCCAGGAGGTTATCAATATGGTAAAAAATATAGAAGAAGGCTCAGAATCAAAGCCAGATATTATTCTTCTCGATTTAATTTTGCCAGACGTTAGCGGGATAGAAGTTTTTAAAGAAATCAAAAAAGGTAAAAAAACTAAGGATATAAAAGTTTTTATTTTAACTAACCAAAAGGAAGTTCAGCCGCAGGAACTGGGAGATGCCAAGCCCGATAGATTTATCACCAAGGCCGATATAACCCCAACCCAATTGTTAGAAGTTATAAAAGAATTATGGATAAAATAAACAAAAAAATTCTAATCGTAGAGGACGATAAAAATTTT
>CAZBAA010000033.1:0-5006 GCA_964490095.1 uncultured Candidatus Saccharibacteria bacterium | reverse complement strand
TAGCTTAACCCGGTTGAAAATCCAATCGCCCCGTCGTTTATAGAGGCCTCAAGCAGATGTTTCATTTGAGAAAATTCCTTTGAGTCCAAATCCCGAAATTCATCCTTTATAATCCCCCGCCGCAAGGTAGAATGACCAACTAAAGTACCGAAATTCAAAAGTAGTTTTCTTTTTTTTATTTCTTCAAAAAATTCACGGGTCGTCTGCCAGTTAACGTTAATTTTTTTGACATCGGCCCATTTTTGGATGCTTAAAATAATGTTGCCGGAGGTTAGCGGTGATAAAGAAGAACCGCAGTTTCCTCCGATAATCGTGGTAATCCCCTGGCGCACCAAACTTTCCGCGTTCGGATGGCTAAAAAGCGTCCAGTACCGGTCGGAAGCGTTATTTATATCAATAAATCCAGGGGCAACAAAAAGACCGGTGGCATCAATGGTGGTTTTCGCGCTTGGCGTACCTAAAAAACCGATTTTCTCTATCTTTCCGTCTTTTATTGCGATATCAGCATGATACGCCGGCGTCCCCACGCCATCTATCACAGTTCCGTTTTTAATTAAAATATCTAGGGCCATTACTCATATTATACAACAAGGAAAGCCAAAAACAAAAAATCGTTAACTTAATGGTAATAGAACGGCATAAAATATTTTCGGTGGTTGATTTAAATTTTGACTTTAAACTTTTTATAAAATAAAATATTGTTATAAAACTCCTTGAAAAACTGGCGAGAATACTCCGACCCCCCTATTTATGTTCAGATCAAGCCACCTTTACCTCTCCCTTTAGAATCCATCAAGGATTTTAAGGGGAGAGTAGTGTAAAGGTCGGCTCTCTGATAATTAATTAAGGAGAGGAGAAAAACATATATGGCTAATTTTGTCATATTTCGTGATATAGCAGGACAATTTCGATGGCGTCTTGTTGCTAATAACGGCGAAAAAATTGCCGCTAGCGAGGCTTATGTCTTAAAACAAAGCGCTATTAATTCTGCGAATCACGTTAAAGTTTTGGCCCCATCAGCAGGTGTTGTGGATAATACTACAATCCTAACGAGAAGATTGCTTAATAAGTAATCCGGCCATTAATTTCTCGCCAGTTTTTTGAAGAGTTTTTTAATTTAAATGCCCTTTAGATAAAATGAAGTAAAAATTTTATTCTTGAATAACTTGTTTTGATGCTTCAGCCAATTCCTGCCTTTGTTTTTGCTCAAGCTCTTTTCTTTCTTTCCTATGTTGTGCCTCAATTTTTTTAATATCTTCAGCCGGTGGTAAATTTTCTGGAAAAATTTGAGTGCTCGTAAGTGCACTACGAACACTGAAGTTACTTGTCTTATGTTCCTCAAAAATTGTTGGTTTTCCAGATAAATTTTTTCTTCTAACATTTTCCGTAGTCATGGCAGTGGCAAGATCTTTTGCCTTAAGAGTAACACTTGGGAGAACATCAGCTAGTGGCTTACCAGTATTTGATATGCCAAGTTTTATCTTCATTTCCTCTGTAGTTTTACCACCAAAAAGAGCTTTATCCCCAGCACTCCGAATATGCGCTATACCCAGACCATCGACACCACGGCTAAAAGCCATGTCGCCAAATTCTTTTTCTGTTATTTTTAATTTCTCACGTGCATCAAGTCTTTCCAATTCATTCATTTTTTGCTGAAGTACTTCAATCTTTCTCGTTTGAGTGACAAAATATGCTTGAGCAAAAGCAATTTCAGGTTTTCTGGGGTCACCATTTAAAGCAATAAGATAGCAGGCGTAGCGTGTAAATTTTATATCTTCTGCATCTTTAGAGTCTTGATTATCTTGGATTTTATTAATAGTCGAGAAGTGGATTCCTACATCAGCACCAGAATTTTTGCAAGCCTCTATAGCGCGATTTATAGGTCCTCTGGGTCCTTTAAAATCATCGAGACTAGAATATCCCAAGACCGGGAAAAGCTCGCTTGCATACCAATATTCAACGCCGTTTTCATGACGAAAATCATCAAATGTTTTATAAAGTAATGATAGTTGCTTTGATTCCATCGTAATTTTACTTTACACTTCTTCTCAAGGAAATGCAAAATAAAAAGTTATTTTTCTTTTATTCTAAACTTACCAGATTTCACTAATATAATGCTATTATAATTCTTAGGATCCTTGAATTCAAATTGCCAAATTGAATAAACGTCTTCGCCGCGTGCTTTATCAAAAAATAGAGTTATGACTTTCTTTTTTGTTTGCAATTGCCATTGTCTAAACGGATAATATAACTGACGAATTATGACGTTTGAGGCGCTAAAATTTTTTGCTTCAATAAGAACAACTTGATTTTTACCTTCATATCCAGCATCAACCTCGGTTTGTACGCTTGATACTTTTATTAACTGTTTACCAATGTAGAAATCGAAATCTGGTGTATATTTTCTGCCTCGTATTGTTAATACTAACGATGGATCTTCTGCAAATGTTCTAATCAAACTTGCGGCATAAGCATAATCAAGATGTTGCATTTCTGAATCCCCAATCCGTGTGGTATCCAATGGGAAATCTAATTTTGAAGAATAAATTATTGTCTCTTTTTTAATTTCTGGAATATCGACATAACCCTCTCCTTTTACCATATTGTAATAACCATTTTTGACTGGGAGCAAAAATAAATTATGTCTTATAAAAATATCGGGGCGATCTTCCCTACTGTCTTGCTTACATAAAATTCGTACTTCTTTTTCGCCAGTTTCCTTAAATTTTTGACACGCTCTTTTTATCTGCATTGCAGATAATGGAAATGGCGACTTATCAAAATCGTGTTCTAAAATCTTATAGTCATCAAATATTTTTTTCCAAGATTTGCTGTTTGCCATATTATTTTTCTTTAAATTGAAGTTTACTTTTCATATTACGATCCAAATCTTCAAATCGCTTAATTGATAAATCTAAAAATTTAGAATCAGTATCAATACCAATGAATTGTCTGCCTAAAAGGTAAGCGACGACACCGGTTGTTGAACTTCCAGTAAATGGATCTAGAATTGAATCACCTTTATTAGTTGACGAGAGAATAATTCTTTTTAGCAAATCTTCCGGTTTTTGTGTCGGGTGTTTGCCAAATTTCTTTTCTAGAGTTTTTGGCGTTCCCATCGCCCAAACCGAACGCATTTGCAGTCCAGGTTTTTTAATCTGATCCTCTGGCCAGCTACCGTTTTTCATTAAATTGTAGTTAAAAGTATGCCTTGCTTTTTTGTCTTTACGAGCCCAAATTAAAGTTTCATGGCTAGCGGTAAAATATCGGCAACTTAAATTTGGAGATGCATTCGGCTTGAACCAAGTAATATCATTCAAAACATGATACCCAAGCGCCTGTAAAGCATAACCGCACTGATAAATTGAGTGATACGTTCCGCTCACCCAAAGAGTGCCATTCGGTTTTAGAACTCTTCGACATGCTTCAAGCCATTTATAATGAAAATCGTAGTCGTCCTTAAATCCCTTACTTTTATCCCAGTCGCCTTTATTAACACTTACCATACGACCGGCGTGAACAGTGATACCATTATTTGAAAGATTGTAGGGCGGATCAGCAAAAACCATATCTACCGAATTTTCTGAAATTTCGGTGAGTGCATCTAGGCAATTCAATTGATAGAGTTTAAATTTTGGTTTTTCGTAATATGGCTTTTGCATAAAACTCTTATTTTACTTCGGCTAAAATTTAGTAATTCGAATTATTTTCAACATCATTTTTTAATTCTTCCGTGGAAACTATTTTGATACTTACGTTAGAACAATTTTTACAAAAATTATTACTTGTACTTTCCAAAATATTTTTAATATCATTCTTTGTCAAGGGTGCATGGATGCGAGAATTTTGATCTTGTTTAAATAAGATGTCCCAGTCATAAATCAAATAGATTCTACCACTGTTCTCAATTTGTTTCGTCGCTTTATTCAAATGATAAAGACATTTATTCTCTACGCTACGAGATACATTTACCTTTGTATCCGTTTCCTCTTTTTCTGTTAATCGCCGCCCAAAGTAAAAATAACCCCTATCAGGTTCCATGTTTTCATGCCTTTCGGCTTCATCACCACTTTCGTTTATTGTTTTTATTTCTATTTTTAGAGAATTATCTAATAAATCTGGTGATAATTCTCCATCTTCCTTAATAAAAATTGCTAAAGGGTGATAAGCGCATGCGACTTTAATTTCATTAACGTGATCATTAAGTTGACGATGGGTTTTATTAATTTGAAATTTATCTTTAAGTACTACCTTTTGTTTTTCGGATTTACCAGACACAAAAAGATCTAACTTTTCTAGGTAAGATTCGCGCTTCCAGGTACGATTACAAAAATACTCATCAAGATATTTTTCTAAACCTATTGTTTTAAGATAATTATACATTTTATTTTACTTCAGAAAAGTCTTTAATAAGCCAACGATAGCATTAATGACCGAAATAATCCAAAAATGCATCGACTATCTTAAATCTCCATCCTATTTTTCTTCTTTTTCAAAATTAAGACAAACGGAGTTTATGCAATACCTTTTTCCTTGCATTTATATATCCTCTTTTCATGAGTATCCCAATATTTTCCGGAAAAAGGCGCTTCCGTATTATTTAAATCTTTATCTTTTTGATCGTAGGGCATTTAATCAATTAATGCATATTTTATTAAATATTTATTGTCGTTTTTTATACTCTCCTAATACATGCACCCATCTTTTTCTTTTGCGCTGCGTTTTTTCCGTTAATTCTCTTGTCTCGGCATCGTAGTATATGTTTTTTACTTCTTCGTCGGTTATTGTTTCTTGAATTCGATCAAGCGCATCAACATTCACGTCATATTTTTTAACCAACTCAAAATCGCCTAAGTTTAATTGCGCCATCTCATTGTTATTAAGATAGTTTACAGATATATATTCGGGGCCACTGCTATATGCTTGCGCCCAGCGACCATCAATTTTAATAATATCAAGCGTTGGCGGATATTCCGCTTTCTGTTCAGTTTCTCTTTTTATACTTT
>CAZBAA010000032.1:0-5052 GCA_964490095.1 uncultured Candidatus Saccharibacteria bacterium | reverse complement strand
TCATTGTGAATTCTTAATGGTTTGGGAAACTTTATCTAAAATATATTTTACGGAAGAAATTGCATCGTCGTTGGCCGGTATTGGGTAATCTGCCAATTCGGGATTAACATTGGTATCTGTTATTGCCACTATAAAAATACCTTTTTTCTTGGCTTCCCTGGCGCAGGTAATATCTTTTTTCAAATCGGCGATAAAGACGGCCTCCGGGAGTTTTGGCATATTTTTTATTCCCTCAAACTTAGTCTTCAAGGACTCTAATTCCTTATCAATTTTTAATCTTTCTTTTTTAGTGTGTTTTCCAAGCTCTCCTGATGATTTTTTTTGTTCTAGTTCTTTGAAATGCTCCACTCTTTTTGAAATTGTTTCAAAATTGGTGAACGTTCCGCCCAACCACCTTTCTGAAACATAAGGAACATCGCAACTTTCTGCCGCTTTCTTAACTAAATCTCTCACTTGAATTTTTGTTCCAACAAAAATGATTTTTTTACCGCCAGAAACAAGGCTGGAAATAAATTTAAGCGCTTTTGATAGTTCTTTGGCCGATTTTTCTAAATCAATAATGCTGGTATTATTTTTGATACCAGAAATATAGGTTTTCATTTTAGGGTGCAATTTTGAAACTGTATGCCCCCAATTCAAACCAGAATCCAGCATTTCATCTATATTGATTTTAACTTCTTCCGTCATTTTTTCTTTTTTGACGCCACTTTTTTACTTAACCTTTCTTTAAACTTCTGAACTCTGCCCAATGTGTCTATAACTTTTTCTCGTTTTGTGTAAAAAGGATGGCACTTAAAACAAACTTCGGTTTCTATAAATTCTTTAGTTGAGCCAACAAAAAAAGAGTTGCCGCAAGCACAGCGGACAGAAGCTTTATCATAATATTTCGGGTGTATATCTTTTCGCATAATGGCTCTCATAATAGCAATCTTTAACCAATATTGCAATAGTTAAAAAAAAGCGCTTGCTTTCGCAGCCGCTTTAGTAATCGGATGTAATAAAAATTTTCTTACCTAAAAGACCAACGCGATAAAGTATCAAATCGTAATCGGGAAACCTCAAATTAGATGCATATTCTTTCCAAAAAGTATAATATGCCTCTCCGTCTGAATTGGCTTTGAATTCCCCAATTTCTTGATTAAGATTGTCTTTACCAACCCCAATAACTAGGTAGTTCACGGTCGCCTCCTTTTTAAAAAAGCTGTTTTAAAAAATCACATTTTGTGTTATGTTATCACAATGGAAGCAGAAAAGCAAAGCGTTATTGTTGAAATAAGGGCCGGTACCGGCGGCAACGAAGCCGGACTTTTTGCCCGTGATTTATACAGAATGTATTCAAAATATGCTCAAAGCAAGGGTTGGAGCCAAAGAGTTTTGGACTCTAATTCCTCTGAAGTTGGCGGATATAAAGAAATAATTTTTGAACTTATTGGCCCTGCGGCTTTTAGACAAATGCAATATGAAGGAGGAGTCCATAGAGTGCAAAGAATTCCCAAAACAGAAAAATCGGGCAGAATTCACACTTCCACAATTACTGTTGCCGTATTAAAAAAGCCTCAAAAAATGGAGATAGAAATTAACCCTAAAGATCTTCAAATAGATACTTACAAAGCTTCCGGTCCCGGAGGGCAATATGTTAATAAAACAGAGTCAGCAATAAGAATAACCCATAAACCCTCTGGCTTAGTTGTTACTTCGCAATCAGAAAGAAACCAGTTGCAAAATAAAGAAAATGCCTTAGCTCTTCTTTCTGCCCGGCTTTTCCAACGACAAGAAGAAAAAGAATTATCAAAATTGACAGAAGAAAGAAGACAGCAGATTGGCTGGGCAAAGAGATCAGAAAAAATTAGAACTTACAATTACCCTCAAAATAGGATTACAGACCACAGAATTCAAAAAAGTTGGCACGACTTGGAAAAAATTGTTAACGGAAATTTAGAGCCAATTGTAAAATCTTTTAAAAAATTGAAAACATAAAAAATCTGCAGACTAGAAAAAAAAGAGGCCGAGAAAAAGGAGACTTTTCTCGGCTTTTAGATTGAAAAAATGACAGGTGACCGTGGCTTGAAACGGTCTTTGCGTTTGTGCTCTGACAATCAGGCACTAGGCGGGTTTTACCTTTAGGGGTTACAATCGAAGCCCGTGGGAAAAACCAGGTATTCGCCGCGCTAAGTTGGTTATAGTCGTTTTTCGTGCCAAAACAATTCTCTAAAGAGGAGACAGAACGTCTTTGGAGGTCGTTCCGTATCTCTAAAGGATTCTCTTTCGAGATTAATGTCTCAAGCACGGCGCTTTTCAGGCGTTGCACAACTACCAACTCCCTGCCATCTTCCTAAGAATAAGAACTGCGCCTACCTTATCATATCCAAGAAACCTTGTCAAGGACCAACGTCAAATTACCCGCCGATGGCGGTAATGTCTTTCTCGTAACCAGTGGCAATAGATAGTACTGACCTACCATAAAACTCTTCCCACTTTGTCCAAGAAGAGCCCGAAAAATAATTCATCGTAGCTTTGAACTCGCCCGACTTTTTATCTCCTCCTGAATCTTTCAGATACAATGCTGTCGCTAAAAAGGCGTCTTTAATATCCCAGGGGTCGGCAACTCTCCCGGTGATGGCCTCAACCTTGCTATCGTATATTTTCCAAGTTGACGCTATAAATTGCCCCGGGCCCATTGCTCCTCCATACCCATAAGGGACACCGTTAGAATACATAACGCAAGAAACTGGAGTTTCAAGAGGATTTCGAATTAATCCCTTCCTTTCGTTTATATTTTTAATAACTTCCAAAAAATAGGGAATGGTTTTGGGGTTCATTGTTCTGGGAGAAGAAACCCCTGTTTTTATCTTGACGCCCGCCCCTGTTTGAGTATTTTTTAAATAACACTGGCCTACATTTTTGCCTAAATTGGATTCTTGAGTTATAACCGCCAATATCAAAGCCGGCCTAACCCCGGTAAGGCCTGAAGCGTATTTTGCAATTTCATAGGCCTGGCCAAAACTGGGGGCCTGGGCAACACCCAGCAACTCAAAAATTCTAGACCTAATGGCAGCTGCTTTCTTTTCTGCTTCTTGTTTCTCTAAAAGTTGTTTTTGGTACTGCGCTTCAGTTATTTTTAAATAACCTTCTTGTTCTTTTTTTATTTTTTCTGATTCTTGTTTTTGTAAAGTTTGAACCTTTACTGTCCTTTGCAGTTGATTTCTTTCATCATCCATCTTTACCTTCTGATTTTCTAAATAGGACTTTAAATTTCTGGTGCTGTCTAAGAGATCAGCCACTTTAGAGTTCAATCCTTCCAAATAAACTAAATTGTCAAAAAAATCAGAGAGATTGCCTTCAAGTAAAATTTCAATTGAGGATTTTTGGTCTTCCTCGTACATTGACCTTAAAATACTTGTGATTTGCCCTTCTGCCTCTTCAATATTAAGAGAAGTCTTGTCTATTGAGTTTTGGGTGTCTCCTATTTGAAAACCAATGTCTTTTATTATCACATTGCCCTGGTTAATCTGATAGGTTAAATTCTGCACCTTCTTTTTTAAAGACGAAACTTGAGATTGCAAGGTCTTTTTTTCCTGTTCTGTTTTAGTAAGGTCTTCCGCTATTTTTTGGCTTTCTTGCTCGTAATATATTGCGCATTTCTCTAAAATTACTTTACAATCAGAGGAATTTAAGCCGTCACAACTTGTGCTTGTCTCGGATATTCTTTTACATGTGTCTGCCAATTCTTCGGCCAAAGTAAAAACTGGCAACGCCAAAGTTAAAATAATCAGTGGTAAAATTTTTATTTTATTTTTTAATCTCATTTTCAACGGGCGCTGTTTCTTCGATTTCTTCCTCTTTCTTCTTTTCTTTGACCACTTTTTCTACGCTTTCTACGTCTTCTTCTATTGGCTTTTCTAACTCTTCTTCAACCTTTTGCTGTTGGGCAACAGAAACAACAATCTCCTCGGGCTTCTTTAAAACTTTGATATTTTTCGGTAAGACCAAATCTTTAATTGAAATGTGGTCCCCGAATGTTTTGAGCCCTTCTAAAGAAACTTGGATTTCGTGAGGAAGGTTTTGGGGCAGGGCCTTTACCTGAACTTCTGTAATGTTTTTTACTAAAGTCCCACTAAGATCTTTTTCAGCCGGGGCCACTCCCAAGAATACTAAAGGCACCGTGGCCTCAACTTCTTCTTTTAGAGACGGCTGCAGAAAATCAACATGGATGAATTGATCGCTGACTGGATCTTTCTTAGCTTCGTGAATCAAAACTAATCTTTTTTTATCTTTCCCTTCCGACTCAACGTTCAAATCAACCAAAGAACTCTCACCTGCCTGCTTAAAAACTTTTTGAAAATCCTTATAATTTATCTCCAGAGAAAGGTTTTTAACTCCAGGGCCATAAACCACAGCCGGTATTTGACCTGCTTTTCTGATTGATTTTGTTTGTCTGCCAAAATCTTTTCTAATTTTAGCTGATAAAGAAATCATATAACTTGAAATGATATTATATTTATCTGAAATTGTAAACCCTACGCCTTATTCTGACAGCCAAAAAGCTTTATCTTTTCTTCAACTATCGCCTGCACAGAATTAATCGCCTCTGGTAAATATTTGTATGGGACTATTTCTCCAGCCAAAGACTTTCTTAAAGCATTAGCAAAAGCCACTCTTATTTCTGTGTTGATATTAATTTTAACAATCCCTAACCTTATTGCCTTTTTTATGTCTTCTTCGGGAGTGCCCGACCCACCGTGTAAAACTAACGGAACATCAATTATGTTTCTAATTTTTCCTAACCTATCTAATCTAATATGCGGGGAAACACCGGTAATATCTATGCCATGAAAAGTTCCTACGCTAACAGCCAAAACATCAACACCTGTTTTCTGCAGATATATTTCAGCTTCTTTTGGATTAGTTAAATCTTTCTCTTTGATTTCAAACTTTTCTTGGTACAACCTTGAATCATCTGTGCCAAATCGACTAACTTCTCCTTCCACGACAAATCCCTTTTTCTTGGCAAAATTTACAACTTTCTTGCTGATTTCTATTTTTTCTTCCAAT
>CAZBAA010000031.1:0-5077 GCA_964490095.1 uncultured Candidatus Saccharibacteria bacterium | reverse complement strand
CAACGCCTGTATTAATGTATAGGGGACTACCACATAAAAGTTTTTTGTCATAATCATATCTCCTTTGACCAGATTTTTTATAAACTCTCTGTAAGAAGAGGTTTGTTTTCTAAGCAGTTCGCTGGTTTGCTTTTCTTCTAAATCTTTTAAGCTGTCCAAGTACGGAGTAATATTGATGTTTCGTGACTGAATGACTATTTGGCAAGAAAAGTCCAAAGAGTTCAAAAAGGACTGAAAGGCGTAAATAATAGCCGACTGCTCTTCATCGGATTTCAAGGCAAAATTTATAGAGGAAACCATCAAAACCCCTCTTATGGCGTTGTTTTTTAAAATCAAAACCCCTTCTCTTATATCTTTTATCTCCAAAAATTCTTGAGTAGCTAGGTTTGGCATACTACTTAGTTTTCAATTCCACTTCCGTGTGGATTTTTTTTAATCTGCTTTCTTGGGTTTTTAATACGGGGCCTTCTTCAATTTTTTTAATTTGGATTCTTTTGATGGCTTTGAAAGGGTAGGGCGATTCCCTTTTTTTCCAGACAAAGTTTTTTGAACCGAGAGTAAACCCGAAAGAGTTTAAAAGAATATTTATTATGGGCATTCCATTAATGGTGATAAAGGCCAGCCCTATGGCTGTAATACTGATTATTGCTGAAAAAATAACAAAAAGAAATTTGGGTAGAGTGAAATACAAAATAAAAGAGATAACTCCAGCTCCGACAAGGTAAAAAAACTGCCTGAAGCTGATGAAAAAAGCTATTTTTGCCTCTTGTTCTATAAACTGGGGAATAGGATATTGCTCCATATTCTTTATTTTACCATACAAGGCGGAAAGCCAACAACTTTACTTATTAACATTTTCGGTTAAAGCTCTTGACAAACAAATTGTATTATGACATTATGAGTTGTGTTAGTCCGAACTTTTCGGACATAGCCCTTTGTCAATTTTTTTTGGGGACAAACAATGAGAAGTTTGATTTTGTTTGCAGTTTGGTTGTTCATTGTGATAGGGATTGCGATAGCGCTATATTTCATCTGGACGATTGAGCCTTTGGGCTGGTTCTTCATAGCGGTGATTCTACTGCCGTTGTCGGCACTGCCTTTTGCCGTGCGCTTCACCCTTGTTAAGGAAGGTACGGCTAAAGTGGTTGTTCGTTTTGGCGCCTACAGAAAAACTCTGTTGGCCAAAGAGGGGTACAAAGTCGCCGGGAATGGTGATATTGTATAGCTTCAGCTAAATGAGGAACCGCCACGAACCTTGCCGGGTGGCTTACGATTTGTAGGCTTTTGGCCACTTGACAAAGTTTACACTTACAACTTCGATTGGACCAAGAGCAAGCCTGATGGGACGTTTGAAGATAGGCATGAGGAAGGTGTCGATCACATTTTGGTTCGGGACTATGTTTACGGAATCAGAGTTCTGAACGCGGAGGACAGCGACTTGTTGCCTCTCAATATCCTTTTGTCTGTTACTGCTGAATCAACGAATCCCTATAAAACGCTTTTTGGGGTCAGGGATTGGTTTGGAGCTTTCGTCGGCAGGTTAACCCCTTACGCACGAAATCTTGCTACCAAACAACCTTACGACCGTTTGCAAAGCGCTGATTTGGAGAAGGGAATTTTATCCGCTTTGGGTAAAGACGGGATTATTACAGAACTGAAGAACGATTATGCGATTAATGTTCGTAGGATCGAAGTCGTAGACATAAATCCGGGCAGTGAATACCGGCAGATGTCTTTGCAAAAAAAGATAGGCAAGATGAACGCCGACCAAGCGGTTGAAGAGACCGCAGGAAGGGTTTTGGAGTCAGTTGCCAGAACTTCCGGTATGACTGTTGACGAGCTCAAGGCTGATCTCAAGGATCATCCTGAAAAGAGAGGGCTTAGTTCAAAAGACGGCGGATACAAGGAAGCATTCGCTTACGCGGAGGACCAGATTAAGCGCGATAGAGCTGCCGCTGGAGGTGATTTGACCGATATTAGAGTCGGTAACACCGATGGCACTTCGTTTTCAGACCCGACTCTTGGTTCTCTCATTGGAGGCCTTGCCGCCGCCACCAGCCGTTTTGGTAAAAGCGGTAAGTTTAGAAGCGGGAAACCGGGTGGTTCTTCTGGGTCTTCGAAAGGAGTGAACAGAAAGAAAAAAACGGAGGACATGGCTGACGATGAGCTACAAAAGGAGCTAGACGAAATGAGTGACTAGCGTCGTAGATCTTGCGTAAAGAGCAAGAATAAAGACCGAACATGGATGTTCGGTCTTATTTTTTCGGTATTTATTGTTATATCGGCTCTCTGTAAGTGTCGTTGTCTTTCTTTTGTTGTCGTGTAATATCCTGTTCTATCTCTAGTTTTTCTGCATTCGTTCTCTTCATTGTTTTTTTAGTATCACGAATTGTTTTAGATATAGAAGGTATTGAATTAGGCGGTGTGATATCATTCATATTTTTAATTTGTGATAAAATTTCAGTTACTCCTATAGGTCGCTCTAATGATTTAATGGGGGTTTCAACATCCGCTTCTTCTCCAATTTCATCCTCATTTATAATCTCAACTAAAGGTAGAAATTTTTCTTTGATTCCTTTTAATATATTTTTTGCCACCCGTTCGGAGACATTTAATCGTTTTTGTGTGTCTGTCATAAAATTTGTATCCGTTGTTATTTCTTTGGCAAGATTCTTTGCCGATTTGTATAAGATATCAAACCATGGATATTGTTTTTTATCTATTTTATCAATATAGTCATCTAAATTTTCTTTTAAACCGTTACTTTCTAGAATTTCCATAACAACGTCCTCCGGGTCTTTCTTCCCTTTAAAAATTATTACTTTTTGGCTATTATTTTCCATATATTATTTTATAAGATATTAAGAGTACGCTGCTTCCGAGCCAGTTCTCGCCATCTGACTAATTCTTGTGGAGACAATGCCGATCTAGCGGCTAGGGTTGGAGCTAACGCTATTCTTTCTTGTTTTATGGATTCAAGAGAACTCCTCTTAAGAGCCTCTTTCTTCTTATCTGTCATTCTAGCGCCAGCATCTCTTAAAACTGTGTAGTCAATAGAATCTACAAAATCTCTATCTAACGACTCTTCGGGCGTTTTTGCAGCGGCTCTTACGACAGCTTCGTGTTCAGCTTGCAATCTTGACCATCCGGGGTGTTGAGATTGAATTTTATCTACAACAGGAGCATTTTGCCTTTCGAGATCTGGTATCACTTTTGTTGCCTCTTTCTTTATATCTTCAGCACCTGCTCTTGCAGCAAAATCAAGCCGGCTGTTTGCCTTGGCCAAATCTATTTTTCCAGTTGTGGCGTCTTTAAATGTATTATGTAAATCTTTAGCGTCTGTTACAACCTTCATGGCAGCGGCGCCTCTTGTGCCCTGAGCAGTTCTGGCCTCGTTCCTTATTCTTTCCATGGTCTTAGTGTCACCAATTGCTTTAGCCCTATTATATTCCAATTTAATTCTATCTGCTTCTGTTTTGACTGCAGCGATTTCTTTTGCCGCAGTAGTTCCTACTGGTATAGCTCCTATTGTTTCTCCTAAGCGACCGAAAGCAGACCTTGTTTTTTGGGTAGTTGCTGCAGCGCCGCCTAACATATTAGCTCCCGCTGCGGTGGTTTTTAGCGCCCAGCCAGCCCCTTTGCCAATTACATTACCGCTTCCCTGCAAATAATTACCAAGCTTCCCAGCTTGTTTACCAACAGTGCCGCTTGTTTTTGCTAACACACCAAGGCCGGCAGCCATAGCAACTCCTTTGTATTTGTTGGCAGCGTTTAAAATTGCGCTGGCTCCCATTGCTGAAAATTGCAACGATACCAAAAAACCAACGATCAAAAACAACCCAGGAAGAAAAAAGCTTAAAAAACCGGTGAGTGTTTTAATAGTTTCTGCGCTGAGGAAGTCGGTAGGTGCAAAAGTTGGTATGGGGGTATCTATTATCCCAGTTATCATTTGTGACCCTATGTAAAGAAAGAGCCCTGCTGGTATGCCTATTATGCACCACTGGGAAAAGTTTTTCCACCAGGCCTGCCAAATACTTTTTGTTGCCGGGAAAACATAACAAACAAAAGCCAGAGGAGAGAGAATAACTAAAATCCAAAGAGCAACGATTCTGGTCAAGATCAGCAGCGCGTAAAAAATAAAGACGAAAAAGGCAAAGAAATTAAAAGACATTAATGCCATTATTTTTGGTAAAAAAGCAGTCCATGAATCTGAAGGGATGTTCCCCACCATCTTAAAAGTTTCGGCAAGGCTTTGTAGTGTAAAGGCTCTGTTTCCTATTTTACTAAAGAAGAAATTCGTTGCTATGTTTGTAGCATCAATAAATATTCCCGTGATCAGTAAAGAAAAATTTATCAAAAGAGCAGCAATTATCAGTGGAACTAAAGTTTTTTTGGCCTGGTATTCTTGAATTCTCAAAGTGGTGGCTATCCCAATAACAACGAATCCCAATACAACTATCATATTAGCGAGGTCTCTCATAATCGGCCAACCAACATTTACCGCAGGGCTTTTAGTATAACTTATTCCTGCTGTGGAAATAAGTAAGGCCCATTTTAATAGTGTTCCTGCAATATCCGCAGCTACTGCGCTGAAGAACAATGGCACGAACATGATGACGTATATTAAGGCGTTTATTACCCCATTCGTTATGTCGCTAAACCAGCTAAGGGAATTATACCAGACGGCAAGAGTAACTTGTGGAGTAATAATTGCGACGAAAACAAAAGATAGAAGGACAAAAATTGTCACCCTTTTTTGTTTTAAAGTTGAGAAGGGAAATTTCATTTTGTTAAATTAATCCAATCATTGATACTCAAAGTTTCGGCTCTTTGGGTTGGCTTGATTTTCTTCTCTGAGAGCCAATCAAGTATTTGTGGCTTGGTTAATTTTACACCATTTGGGAGTTGCAAGCCAGTTAAATTATTCACAAGTTGTTTTCTAGGCTGCGAGAATCCGGCTTTTACTATTTTAAAAAATAAGTCCGGGGAGGTCTGACCTCCCGGGATAATTTTTATAATTGCCGAATCCACCTTTGGTTTGGGCCAGAAGTTTTCTTTTTTGACATAAGAAATTATT
>CAZBAA010000030.1:0-5330 GCA_964490095.1 uncultured Candidatus Saccharibacteria bacterium | reverse complement strand
AACCGAGCCTTGTTTGTTTTATTTGTTTCGTTGCCATATCTTTTTAAATTTACTCCTTTTTTGATGAAGTTTCAATCTAATTAACTAATTAAAAAACCGAGCAGAAACTCGACTTTTCTAATCTGTCGCAAAATATATGTTCTATAGAATATGATATAATTCTGCTTTTTAATTATTAAGTTAAACATTTTGTCCATCTATTAGTCAATTGTCGCATAACAAAATATTTGATACAATAAGATAAAATGATATGCTAGAAAAAAACAAAATCAACATTTTACAATTGATTAACAAAGAAGGATGTTTTGATTTACAGTTTAGGCGAGACACCAGGCACGAACGTAAAAATGCGCCGACTTACTACAGGTGGAAAGTCCAATTTGTTGTTACCGGCTCCAAAGGAAAGCGAAACATTCTTAAAAAAATTAAAAGCATAATTGGTTGTGGAGATATTCATATTATAAAAGACCAAGCCAGATTTTCTGTACAAAAAATTGATGACATAAATAATACCGTTGTTCCTTTCTTCCGGAAAAATCAGCTAGAGAACAAGAAAAAGAAGGATTTTGAACTGTGGAAAAGAGCGGTTGCTATTATTTATAAAAATAAAGGCAAGTATCTTTTAAAATGGAAAAAGAACGACTTGCTTTCTTTAATTGAAATTCAAAAATCGGTGGTCAAGTATAAAATCAGGCCTAAAAAACCAAAATGGGTTCAAATGGCTCTGGCTTTGGCAAAAAATATTTGAGTACTCCCCCGCTTTTTACCCCATCGCCTATTTTATTGTGCGACATGGTTTCGGGCAGTGGATTATTTGCCGAATCGGCGAGCTCTTCGGTTAAATTCTGCCAAAGCTAAGTTTAAATCTTCTTGGGTAAAATCAGGCCAAAGTTTTGGTGAAAAGTAGAGTTCGGAGTAAGCCGCTTGCCATAAAACAAAATTAGACAATCTCATTTCTCCGCCGGCCCTTATTATTAGGTCCGGACTGGGCAAGCCAGCTGTAGATAAGTGGCTTTCAAATAATTTCTCGTCAATTTTCTCCGGAGGCACTTTTTCTTCAACTATCTTTTTTGTTGCTTGCAAAATATCCCATTTACCGCCGTAACTGATTGCTAAATTCAAATACAGATCTGAATTTTCAGCTGTGGATTTTTCGGTTGTATCTATAGCGCTCTGCAAGGATTTTGGTAATTTTTCTTTTTGGCCAATAACTTTTACTCGAACCTTGTTCTTTTTATATTTCTCTAAATTATCAACCAGGCATTTTTCCAAGAGATTCATTAAGTAATCAACTTCTTCTTTTGACCTTGACCAGTTTTCCGTTGAGAATCCAAAGGCAGTTAGCACCTTCACTCCCCTATTTTTACACCATTCGGAAAAATCAAGGAGATTGTTATATCCTTGCATGTGTCCTTCAAGCGAAGCTATGCCTTTTTGTTTTGCCCAACGCCGATTGCCGTCGGGGAATAAAACTATGTGTTGCGGTACTTGTTCCATAAAGTTGTTTTTATTTTTTCAATTTGGATTGGTTGTTTTTGTTGATACTTCGCCGTTATAAATCCAAAAGCAAACGAGAGTAAAACTAAAAGCGCGACAATAATAATCAAAACTGTATCATAAAATTTGGTTTTGACAAAGTCAGATATTTTTGTTATCATGGTCAATTATTAAGTAAAGTATTATGTCAAAAACTAAACAAGGGGGTTCGTCTAGATTGGGCAGAGATTCAGCAGCTAAGAGATTAGGTGTTAAAATTTATGCTGGTCAAAAGGTAAAAGCTGGAATGATTATTGTCAGGCAAAGGGGCACTAAATATCTTGTTGGTAAAAATGTAAAAAGGGGTTCAGACGATACAATTTACGCTGCTTGTGACGGTACAGTGCGTTTTGGCACAAAATTGAAAAAACTTTTTGACGGATCACGCAGGCTGGCAAAAATTGTAAATGTTGATTCAGTTACTTCTTGATTGCAGCTGCCATAAATTCTCTAAATAAAGGGTGCGGTTTCAAGGGTCTGGATTTAAATTCTGGGTGGAACTGGCTAGCTACGAAAAACGGATGATTTTCAACTTCGATAATTTCTACTAAGTTTTTTTGGGGGTTTATCCCGGCCATTATCATCCCGTTTTTTTCTAAAGTTTCTTTATATTTATTATTTAACTCATAACGGTGGCGGTGACGCTCTGATATCTGGAGGTTTTTGTGATAGGCCTTATAACTTATTGTGCCGGGTTTTAATTTACAATTATAAGCCCCTAATCTCATCGTGCCGCCGTATTTTTTTTCTTTTAGAAGGTTTTTTTGTTCTTGCATTACGTCAATTACAGCATTTGCAGGATTCTTTTTGAATTCAGACGAAGTGGCATCTTTTAATCCGCAGACATTCCTGGCAAATTCTATTACTGCTAATTGCATTCCCAGGCACAATCCCAAAAAAGGAATTTTATTTTTTCTGCAATATTCAATTGTTTTTATTTTTCCCTCTACTCCCCTATTTCCGAAACCGCCCGGTATGATTATTCCGCTAAACTTTTTAAGCATTGAAAGTCCCTTTGGGTTTTTTTCAAAATCTTCTGAAGATACCCAAGTAATTTTTGCATTTTTATGGAAGAAAAAAGCAGCGTGTTTTACAGCTTCAATAACAGAAATATAAGAGTCCATTAAAGTAAAGTGTCCCGACTCAAAATATTTTCCGACTATGCCAATTTCAACTTTCCCCGGCGAATTTTGTATCATTTTTACCAATTTTTCCCAGTCCCTTAAATCAGACCGCCTTGGCTTTAAGCCGAATTTTTTCAATATCCTGTTGCCCATATTTTCTTTTTCAAAATTAACGGGTACCTCATATATTGATTTTACATCCGGCGCCGAAATAATATCTTGAGTTTCAACATTGCAAAAGTTAGAAAGTTTGGCTTTCCTGGGTTTGTCTAAGGGAACAACGGATCTGGCTAAAATCATATCCGGCTGTATTCCGGCAGAGTTTAGTGTTCTGACGGCGTACTGTGTCGGTTTTGTTTTCATTTCGCCTATCATTGCGGGTATGGGCATATAGCTTACTAAAATAAAAAGCACATCTTTTAGGTTGCTTATTTTTAACATTCTGGCAGCTTCTAAAAATAGCATATTTTGATATTCGCCCACTGTTCCGCCTATTTCAATTAAAACAAAATCGGCCTTGGCCTTTTTGCCCGCTCTTTTTATTATTGATATTACTTCGTTGGGTATGTCGGGCACTACTTCTACGCACCGGCCTTTGTACCCTAAATTTCTTTCTTTTTGAATTACTGTCTGGTAAACCCGACCAGTTGTAAGATAATTATCTGTGTAAATGTTTTCGTCTAGGAATCTTTCATAGTTGCCAACATCTTGGTCGCATTCTGTGCCGTCGTCGGTTACGAAGACCTCTCCATGTTCAACCGGGTTCATTGTACCAGCATCAACGTTGATATAAGGGTCAATTTTAATCGCTGTGACTCTAAACCCTTTGCTTTTTAAAATTCTTCCTATAGAGGCCGTTGCTATGCCCTTGCCTATGCCAGACATTACGCCCCCAGCCACAAAAATGTATCTTGCCATAAATCCTAATTAAATTTTTTCTTGGGCAACAATTACTCTTATTTCAACTTCTAAATTGTGTTCCAGGTTGATTTTCACCGGAAATTCCCCCAATGTTTTAATCGGTTCTTTTAATATAATTTTTGATTTTTTAACTTCAAAACCCATTTCTTTCAACCTGTCGGCTATTTTTTGACTATTAACAGATTCAAAAAGTTGTCCCTCTTGGCCAACTTTTGTCGGGATATTAATTTCTAAGCCGTCTAAGGCAGACGCCATTTCTTGGGTTTTTTTCAAATCTTCTTCAATTTCTTTTTCAATGATTTCTTTTTGATCTTCCAGCCATTTTAGGGTTTTTCTTGTGGCAGCTTTTGCCAAACCCTTGGGTATTAAAAAATTTCTGGCATGGCCATCTTTAACTTCTTTA
Source organism: uncultured Candidatus Saccharibacteria bacterium (assembly GCA_964490095.1). Classification (GTDB taxonomy): domain Bacteria; phylum Patescibacteriota; class Minisyncoccia; order Minisyncoccales; family Staskawiczbacteraceae; genus JACPYG01. The sequence continues at coordinate 1,346 of CAZBAA010000030.1, read as the reverse complement.
ACTTCGTACCTTTTCCCAAGCTCTTGAATATCTTTTAGAAGGATTACTTTCATAGTATTTTATGAGTTTTCAGTTTTTCCTTTTTTATTCTAACTTTGACTTTTAATTATTTCAAGTGCCTTATCCAACTGAGGATCTTTTTGGTTTTCAAAATCTTTATCTGTCAGTTCTACTTTTATGTCAGGTGTTAATCCCACCTCTGATATTGAATTTCCGTTTGGAGTTAACCACCTGGCAATTGTTACCTTAAGAATAGATCCGTCTCTCAAATCAAGCACTTCTTGGACAGAACCTTTGCCAAAAGATTTTTCTCCTATTAGTTTAATTTTCCTGTTATCTCTTAAGGCCCCAGCTAATATTTCAGAAGCGGAAGCAGAACCCTGATTTATCAAAACAACAATGGGATATTCAGAAAATTTGGCGCTGCCTTCGCTTTTGTAGTATTTTTCTTCTTTATCTTGACCAAAATTTTCTATCGTTACAACTTGTCCTTTTTTTAAAAACCAACCTGCTATATCTCGCGAGACCTCAAGGTACCCGCCCGGGTTATTTCTTAAGTCCAATACAATTTTTTGAGCTGGGCTAGTCAAAACTTCCAATGCTACTTTATTAAACTTGGACGATAATGATTGATCAAACAAATAAATGCGAATATAAGCAATGTTGCCTTCTTTTAACTCCCAGTCTACAGAAGGAATATTAATAGTATCTCTTATAATTTTAATGTCTTTTGTGTTTTCCCAATCATCTCTCAAAATCGTTAAAGTTACCTCTGTTCCCTTTTTGCCTCTGATTAAACTTACGGCTTCGTCGATACTCATATCAAAAGTGTTTTTTTCATCTATTTTTACTATTATATCTCCCGCTTTTAATCCTGCTCTTTGTCCTGGGGTATCTTTAAGGGGGGCAATTATTGTTATTTGGTTTTTCCGTAATCCTATTTCTACTCCAATACCATTAAAGGAGCCTGAGAGGTCTTGCTCAAACATCTTGGCTTCCGGCGGATCAAAAAAACTGGTGTAAGGGTCGCCCAATGACTTTGCCATTCCGGAGATTGCTCCGTAGATTATTTTCTGCGTATCTAATTTTGCAGGGTCAACAAAGTTTTTTTGAAGTTTGTAATATGCTTCCCAGAAAAGAGAAAAATCAATAGTTTCTGGTTGGCAAACTGGGCAAACAACTTGTTTTTGGCCAACAAAAACACCAATTCCAAAAACCAGTAAAAAAGAGACGGCTAATCCCAAAAATAAAAATACTCTTCGTCTATTGAAAAATATCATAGTGGTGTTTGTTGGATGAAATCCGAACTTTTTTTGACGAAAATCCGGACTGCGAATTTTGATTGC
>CAZBAA010000029.1:4421-5510 GCA_964490095.1 uncultured Candidatus Saccharibacteria bacterium | reverse complement strand
ATTAATTGTTCTTGCAAAGATAAAAGCAGTTTGTGCTCTTTTATAGAATCTTCTGGCTTACAAAAAACAACCATTTCTAATTTATCAAATTGATGTACCCTTAAAATTCCTTTCGTATCTTTTCCGTAAGACCCCGCTTCTCGGCGAAAACACGTTGAAAAAGCCACATATCTTTTTGGAAGGTCTGATCCTCCAAGAACTTCGTTTGAGTGCATTGCCACTAATGACTGTTCCGACGTTCCTGCCAAAAATATATTGTCTTGAGGTAAAAAGTAGGCCTGTTCTCTATCTGAGGCCTCAAAATAACCGGTGCCTCTGGCCATCTCTTCTTTTAACATTACAGGCGGTAAAACCGGCATAAACCCCTTTTTAACCAAAAAATCAAGAACAAATCTAACAATGCCAAACTCCATCAAGACAAGACCGCCTTTTAAATAGCAAAATCTGGCGCCAGCCACTTTAGCCGATCTTTCAATATCAATTATGTCTAACTTTTCTCCTATAGTTAAATAATCCTTAGCAGGAAATTTAAACTTGGGAATTTTACCGACTTTCCTCAAAACAACGTTTTCTTTATTGTCTTTTCCAACCGGCGCGTCATCAAAGGGAATGTTGGGAACCATTAGCATTAAGTTGTGGAGCTCTTTTTCTAAATCTTTAAGTTTTGGCTCTAATTCTTTAATCTTTTCTTTTATTTCTCTGGCTTGAGTCACCAAAACTTTATTTTCCGGACCGCCCCGGCTGATTTTATTTTGCTCTGCTTTTAAGGTTTCCAAATTAGTTAATATTTCCCTTTTCTTTTTGTCTAATTCTAATAACTTATCTACATCAACTTTAACTTGCCTATCTCGGCAAACTTTCTTAACTTTATCTGCATTTTCTCTTATAAACTTTATATCCAACATATTTAATTTTTAGGGCGCATTAGGGGGAAGATTTGGCATTCTCTGGAGGGTTTGTCCATCAAGAAGCTGAACAATCTTTCCGACACTCCGAAACCGCACGCCGGGGGCATCCCGCAGTCCAAGCCCTCCACAATATCATGCTCTAACATTTGGGCCTCTCGGTCTCCCTGCTCTCTTCACTTTT
>CAZBAA010000029.1:0-4411 GCA_964490095.1 uncultured Candidatus Saccharibacteria bacterium | reverse complement strand
GGTCAATTGGATCGTTGAGTTCTGAATAGCCTTTGCCGTTTTCAGAGCCCGCCAAAATCACCTGAAATCTTTGGGCGATTTTAGGATTTTTCTCATCTCTTTTGGCTAAAGGCGAAACCTCTATTGGTAAATTTATCAAAAACCCCGGCCCGGCAATATTTTTGCGGCAGTATTTAAACAAGTTATCAATCGCCCTTGTTTTGTTCCAGCCAGAGGCTGGTCCGCCTTTGGCGGAAAATCCCTCTGCTGTAATATTCAATCTTGTTATGGTTTTTTCCATTTCGGGCAAACTGGCTTCAAAAACATCAATTTTAGCATATTTATTTATTATCGTTCTATAATCGTAAATCTCCCATTTTTTTGACAAATCAACGTTAAAACCTTTAATTTTAAATTTTAGCTTTCCGAATGTCTTTTTAACTACATATTTGTACATTTCTTCAACCAACTTCATTCCTTGTTTGTAATCGGCGTAAGCCCAGTAAAACTCCATTTGTGTGTAATCTTGCAAGTGTTCTGCATCCATGCCTTCGTTTCTAAATTGCCTGCCTATTTCAAATGTTTTTTCAAAACCGGCAACCATCAATCTTTTCTGCCACAATTCACCCATGGAAATCCTCAAATAAACATCAAAATTTAAGGCGTTGTAATGCGTTTCAAAGGGCTGGGCGTCGGCCCCGCCGGTCGTTGTTTCCAAAACAGGCGTCTCAACTTCCAAAAAACCTTTTTTAATCAAAAACTCCCTCATGGAATTCCAAAAAAGGGCTTTCTTTTTAACCATTTCTTTCACCTCGGGATTGAACAGAATATCCAAATATCTTTTTCTCAACCTCTCTTCAATATCTAAAAGGCCGTGCCATTTTTCTGGCAGCGGTAAAATAGATTTAGCCAGCATCTTGTAATCTTTTGCCTGAATTGTTTTCTCACCTCTCTTGGTTGTGAAGAGAATTCCTTCCACTTCAATAAAATCTCCTATGTCAAAGTGATCTATAAAAAACTTATATCCCTTGGGACCTAATTTATCTTCTCTGGCCAATACTTGAATCTTACCTGTTCCGTCTTGTATGTCTAAAAAAGTAGCGCCGCCATGCTCCCTTAAAGCCATAATTCTGCCGACTAAGACGATTGCTTTTTTAGATTTTACTAGTTTGGAGAAATCGTCTAAAACCTCGTTTATTGAATGAGTCCTTTTTGTTTTGGCCGGATAAGTCAAAAACCCCGCCTTTTCCAAGGCCCTTAGTTTTTTCAACCGCACTTTTTTTAGTTCGTTGATCGTAGGCATATATTTTGTTATTTTATCTCATTTTCTTGAAAAATACCATCTTAGAACTTCTTTGGCGACCGGTAATGTTGCAGCCCCCAATCCCTGCACATCCTCAATAGTGGTTACTAAAACTATCTCTGGATTTTCGTAGGGAGCAAAAGCCGAAACCCAAGCATTGTAATATCCTTTGCGGGAAGTTTCAGCAGTGCCAGTTTTTGAGGCAACATGCACCGGCAAACTATTCAAGGTTGCAGAAGAGCCGTAAAGCACGCCGTCTCTCATTCCCTCTTTTACAATCTGCAGGTTTTGCGCATCAATAAAATTATCTCTTATAAGTTCCGGGTTAAATTCTTGAACAACTTCATACTTTTCATTTATAATTTTTTGGACAATTTTAGGTTTGTACAATATACCGCCGTTGGCTATTGCGCTGTAAGCCATTGCCACCTGCAAAGGAGTTACTTTAAGGTCTGATTGGCCTATGGAAAGATTATAGGTGTCGCCGTCCCACCACGGTTCATTTTTAGTTTCTCTTTTCCATTCAGGAGAAGGCACGAAGCCGCCAAACTCACCTGGAATGTCAATACCTGTTTTCCCGCCCCAGCCAAACAGATCAAGATACTTTTTAATCTTTGTGGGGCCCAAACCCTGTTGGTCGCCATAACCGCCACCCACTGTATAAAAATAAATATTAGAAGAAACTGCGATAGCTTCTTTCATATCTACCCAGCCTTTTGGTTCTATACCAGAAAACCTATAGACCACGCTAGGGTCATATCTGCTGCGAATTTCAATAAAACCGTTGTCTAATATCTTCTTGTCTGGAGAAATAGTTTTTTCCTGCAAAGCAGCAGTTGCTATAAATGGTTTTATTGTAGACCCCACCGGATACTGGGCCGCCACCACTCTATTAAACAAAGGATTAGCAGAATTATTTTGGATTTTATCTAAATCTTCTCTTAAAATACCTTTTGAAAAAAGATTGTCGTCAAAAGAAGGAAAAGAAACCAGAGCCAAAACGCTGCCTGTCTTAGGGTCTAAAGCCACCGCCGCCCCCTTTTTAGCTCCTATCTTTTCAATTCCTTTTTTTAATTCTTCGTAAACTTTGTTCTGTAAATCAGAATCTACAGATAAAACCAAACTTTTCCCCGATTGCGGTTGTGATAATACTTTTTCACCAAGTTTTATACCAACAGCGCTTTTCTCTTCTTCGAATCTACCAGGCAACCCTCTTAAGAAATCCTCGTAAGATTTTTCAATGCCTTGTTTGCCAATATAGTCGTTAACGGCATAGTCGCTAAAACTGTCTAATTCTAATCGGTTAATCCTGCCAGTAAAACCAAGCATATGAGCAAAGGATTCATTAAAAGCATAATTCCTAATTGTATTTTTCTCAATCTTACATTCGGGGAATTCGTTGATTCTTGTTTCCAAAACAAGAAGAATTTCATGGGGAATATCTTCTAAAATTAAAACTTTTGACTCTGCGGCTTCTCTTATTTCTCTTTTCAAAATTTCTGGTTCCTTTTTAACAATAAGAGCGATCTCTTCAATTTTCCCAATTACTCCTGAATTAAAAGAGAAATCTCTTCTATCGCAAACTAAATCAAAAACAGGCGCATTAGAAACAAGCTTTTTAAAACTTCTATCGTAAATTATTCCCCTTTCTGGCCTTATTAAGCTAATTTTACCCTTGTTATTTTGAGCGGATCTTGAGAGCTTTTCTCCATCAATTACTTGTAAATAAAAAACTTTTACGAAAAAAAACAACGTAAATAACAAAAAGATAACAAAAAAAGCGTAAATTGTTTTTTCTTTAAGTGGAACCTCTAACTTTTTCTCTGAAAGGCCCAACTCCCCTTCTTTTCTTTTTATTAAACTATCCAAAAAAACTTCGTGCGTTTCTATGTTTCCCTTGGAATTCTTAACTTTATACTTACTTTGAAAGTTCATACAGTTTAATTCTTTTATAAATGTAAAAACCAAAAAGAGCAAAAGCTAAGTTATAAATTACTTCAACCCAAAATAGTTTGTTCAAAGTTATAGTTAAAAATAATCTATAAAGAACAAAAAATAAAATAAATAGGGGGGCAAAGTAAGCAACCGGATATTTATCTTTTATCTTTTTTAATGAAAAAATGATGTATTTTAAAACAAAAACCATAATCAACAAAAAAGCAATTGTTTCTCCAAAATAAGATAAGAAAATAGCATCTAAAAAAAATCCGGCCACAACAGCCGAAAATATACTCTGAATGTATTTTTTTGGTTCTTCAAAAAAAACCACTAAAAAATAGAGAATAAAGATTAAGCTGGGGGCAGATCCCTTTACATTAAAATGAGCCAGAAAACTGATTTGTAAAATACCGAATAGCGCCAGTAATAAAAATATAATAAGTAACCTTAGCCGCATAATAAAAAATAATAAAAACCTTATTCAGTTTTGTAATTAGTTATAACAAATAATTTATTTGTTTGTTTTAGATTGAAAAATAATTCAACTTTTGCTGTTTGAAATGGTTTAAGATCATTTTTACGCACATTTGTAATTTTCCCTACCAAGAGATTTTTTGGAAAAGTGCCCTCAAGAGAAGATGTTATTAACACGTCATCTTTTTTGATTTCAAAATCTTGCGGAATTACATCCAAAGCTGCAGTAAAACTTCCTTCTCCTTTTGCAACTCCGTAAATTGGAAAAGAAACCGTGTCATCTTTTTGTATTTTAACATTTACGACGCTATTTTTGCTGGAAATTAGCATTATTTTTGAAAAGTTCTTATAAACTTTGAGTATTTTGCCGAAAAGAACTTTTTGTGAGTTAACTACTGGCATATTTTCTGAAATTCCATTTTCCCAACCCTTATCAACTAAAATAAAGTCCTGGTAATCGTCTACACCAATTATTTCAGTTAAAGCCAAACTAAATTCTTTTTCTTGCCCAGCTCCAATAACTTCTCTCAGCGCCTGGTTCTCTATTTTTACATCTTGCAGGTCAATTATCTCTCTTAATAATTCCTGATTTTTTTCATTAAGCCGCTTGTTTTCTAAGGTGAGATCTCCTACCAGGAAAGTGGAATTTTTGTTTGTAGACTGCCAGAAAACTTTTATCAAACTGTCTTAATGCCGGAATAAGTGAAATGACAACTC
>CAZBAA010000028.1:3367-6166 GCA_964490095.1 uncultured Candidatus Saccharibacteria bacterium | reverse complement strand
GGAAGGTAATCTTGAAAGAAAAGGCGGGATTGGTAATAGATTACAAACCCAAAGAACTCGCAGATGCTGTTATATTTTTATTATCAAATAAAAAAAGATATTTAACTTACCGCAGTAATGCCTTAAAAGTGGCTCAAAAATACGATGTGGATCGGATTTTGAAAAGAGCATTATTATATGTTTGAGAAACTTAAAATGTCGAGGTTATACGATTTAGTTCTTCCTATTCATAAAATAGTAGAGGTAATCTTGTGGAAGAAAAGAGGAGAAACTCCACCGACTCCACATTTGGTTAAAGAAGCTATGGTTAGAAAATATGCGGATAAATACAAATGCAACGTATTTATTGAAACCGGAACTTATTTGGGCGAAATGGTAAACTCTCAAAAAAATAATTTCGATAAAATTTACTCGGTGGAACTTAATAGAAAGTTATTTAGATTAGCTAAGGATAAATTCAAAAAATTCAAGCATATTATGATCCTCCAAGGTGATAGTGTTAAGATCTTACCTAAAATACTTTCTAAAATACACGAACCAACATTATTTTGGTTAGATGCACATTATTCTGGGGGAATTACGAGCAAAAGTAGACTTGAAACGCCGATCGTGTTTGAATTAAGAACAATTTTAGAACATAAAATTGAAAAACATGTCATTTTAATTAACAATGAAAATCTTTTTGTTTTGGAAAATAAAAAAAAAAAAAAAAAAAATCTGAAAGGGTTAGTTTCTATATACTGGCCGAAGAATAATTTTACTAAGGAGCATGATATTTTTGTAATTAAGAATTATGACAAAGAACGAGTTCATGTATAATGCAATAATTATGCATCAGGAGAGAGAAAATGAGGCATCTGAAGGCGGCTATAAATACGATCTCGTGGTTATTATAGACACGATGAATGCTCCAGCAGCAAAAGTGGCAGAAGAGATCGCTGGTATTTTACAAATTTCACAAAATAGAGGGCTGGATACATTTGTATTAGTGGCAAAGCACAGAAGGTTGAATCCGGAAAACACCCAATCGGTTGAGGCGATGATAAAAAACACTTTCCCATTGGTTGCAGAAGCGATAGTGGTTGAAGGAGAAGCTACTTTTGCAGCGGCTTATCTTAAAGGAATAGACGCGGCCAAAGATTTAGCCCCCATGTTTATAGAAAAAGATACTGGAGCTCACTCAATTCACGATTTGGAAAAGTTCATAGACGCATTAGAAAACCACGACTTAGTGTTTGCAACTAGGTTTGCTCAAGGAGGAAAGAATAAATATCCTTTGCAGAGACAGCTAGTTAGTCGTGGGGCGGCTTTGTTTGCTAGAGTTACTTATGGTTCTTCCTTGTCAGACACATCAAGTGGATATCGGGGATATAGGAGCAGAGTTATAAAAGAGTTGTTCGAAGTTTATCCACCCGATCGGTGGTTGTCGGCGGTCTACGGACCTTTTCACCTTGTTCAAGACGAAATGGCGGCGGTGTTAAGTTTGTTCTTTGACAAGTATAGCTTTATTGAAGTACCAATTACTTATGGTGAATACAAGAAAGGAAAAAAATTTTCACTTTTTTATATAGCAAATGCACTTTATGGAGGTTTAAGAATAGTACGGAAAAGATCTGAGATAAAAAAAACTTTAGCTAAGAAGTAAAGATGTGTTTTCAATTCATAGACCAAAACTAAATTTTGAAATCGTTACAATTCTAATTGTGCCTTTCATAATTATCTTTTTACTCTATGGAATAGATCAAAAACTTTTTGAAAATCATTATGACGACGCCTATATCACTTATCGATATGCTGCCAACCTTGCAAGCGGTAAGGGTTTGGTTTTTAACCTAGGAGAAAAAACAAATTCAGCCTCGTCTTTTCTTTTTACTCTTCTTCTTGCCCTTTTTTACAAGCTGGGCATTAGGAATTTGGAGTTTGTGTCGATAAGCGTAAATATTCTTTCAATTTGTGGCTTATCTTTCCTTGTTTATAAAAGTGTTTTATCTTTGACAAAAAACAGTTACCTTTCGATATTTTTATCTTTGATGACGGCTTTGCATGGGTTTATTTCTGGATGGGCGGTTAGTGGAATGGAAACAATATTTTTTAGTTTTTTGACAATGTCTTTTATTTATCAGTACTTTTTTCAAAAGAGAAAAAATAGAGTGTTGATCAGTATGATTTTGGTTCTTTTAATTTTGGCAAGAACCGAATCCTTGATCCTATTTTTTGTTTGGTTTCTATCGGAATTATATAAAGTTTTGAAAGGTAGAACCGAAAGAAAGTTATTTTTTTTACAGTTTTTAATAGTGTTAATAGCTACAGTATCGTTTTATGTTTTTGAATATTTTTATTACGGATCGTTTTTACCGCATGCTTTAGCTTTTAAGAGAGTTGCCAGTTATTATTCTCCGGACGCGGTTAAAATTTTTATAGTCTGGGTAGGAACATCTTTGATAGTTTCATGCCTTGCTTTATATGCTCTTTTTCTAATCAAGAAAATTAATTTGCTGTTTTTATATCTTTATATATTTTTGAGTTTTATTGCACTTGGATTAGGTCCGTATTCAGACGGGGCGAGGTATTCGGTCCATTTACTTCCTATTGCATACGTTCTTGCGGGCCTTTCCATTTCCAGACTTTTTGCAAAGAGGTCTTTGCGAAAGATTGCTGTTATTTTGGTAAGTTTGTTATTTATACAAACTTTACTTTCAACAATCTTAGTCAGGAGCTATATGGTCAAACTAAAACCAACCCAAGCTTGTCGGAGGGAAATTGGAGGTTTTGTTTTAAAAAATTTTGCGGGCTCCTATG
>CAZBAA010000028.1:0-3357 GCA_964490095.1 uncultured Candidatus Saccharibacteria bacterium | reverse complement strand
AACACTAAATTTATCGACCTTGCAGGGCTTACTTCAAAAGATGTCTTAAATAAATATCAAAAAGGCGAGACAATCGACACCGTTATTTTTGAGAAACGGCCTAAAGCCTTAGCAGATACATTCATCCTTATGGGTGGGAGCTTGAACCATCAAATTTTGACCAATCAAGTAGAATACATAAAAGGTATGAAAGTATATACAAATCTGCGATTTGAAAAAGTTTTCAAAAACATTCTTTTTAAATGCCAAAATGGTGAAAAAGTTTTTGCGGTAATTGACCTTAGCAGTTTATATGAAAAGATTTGATAACCCTATTAAAAATCTTGGATACCTTGCTTATCGTTGGATAGTACCCATTTTTGATCCAATTAAGGTGTCCGGGGGTTTGTGGAACTACCCTAGGTATTTTAAAAGTGGATTTGAGTATTCGAAAATGTACAGTGCAGAACCGATAAAAATTATTAATACTTACCCAATTTTAGATCAAAAGACACTGACAACCCCCTTTGACAGTCATTATTTCTATCAAGATATTTGGGCTGCTAAGAAAATCTACAACTCAAAGACTAAAACTCACCACGATATCGGTTCAAATATCGAATTTGTATCTTTTTTAACCGCATTTACGAAGGTTAAATTTGTTGATATACGACCTATAAAAGCTAATCTTTCTAATTTTGAATCCATTAAAGCTAGTATTTTAGATTTACCTTTTAAAAATAATTCTATTAAATCATTATCTTGTCTACACGTTGCAGAGCATATTGGACTCGGGCGCTACGGCGATCCTCTGGATCCTGAAGGGACAAAAAAAGCTTGTAAAGAGCTTTCGCGAGTTCTAGCAAAAGGCGGTAATCTCTATTTTTCTTTACCTGTTGGTGTTCCGAGGCTTTGTTTTAATGCGCATCGAATACATTCTCCAACACAAATTTTAAGATATTTTGAGGGACTTAAATTAAAGGAACTTTCTGGCATTGACGATAACGGGAGGTTTATACAAAACATAGACATAAAGGTTTTAGAAAGATCTGATTACGCTTGTGGACTATTTCGGTTTACGAAAGTATGAATAAAGATCGAAAGGTATATTTTTTTATTGGAACCACTGCGGAACTTATAAAACTCTTCCCGGTAATCGCCGAGTTAAAAAGAAGGAAAGAGGAATTTAAGATTATTTCTTCTAACCAAAACGAACTTAGGTTTAAAGAGCTCGAATCGATATTTGGGAGGCATAAAGCTGACTACATTTTCAAAATGAAGCCTTTTGCTTGGCCAAAAAATATTTACTTAAGGTTTATTATTTGGATTGTTAAGTCTCTGGGAAATTACTTGATTTATTTTCGTAACGAATTTAAAAGCGATAGGGAGAAAGTTTTATTTATAGTTCACGGCGACACGGTAACGGCTTTGGTGGGGGCGGTTATTGCAAAGCTTTGCAGAGTCAAATTAGTTCATGTTGAGTCAGGCCTTCGATCCTTCAGTTTTTTGGAACCTTTTCCAGAAGAGTTTAATAGATTTATTATTTCTTGGCTTGCAGACGTCCATTTTTCTCCTAACAGGTGGGCGGTTAAAAATTTAAGGAATCATCTTGGTATCAAAATTAACACTTATTACAACACTGTGGGAGAAAGTATCAGACTTGCCTTACAAGACAAAAAGGAAAAACGCCTCGAGGGATTATCGGGAATAAAATATTTTATATTAGTACTGCACCGTCAAGAACACACTCTTTTCAATAGAAGAAAAACTGAAGAGTTAATCGATTTAATAATCAAAAGTACAAGAGCTGATTTTAAGTGTGTATTCGTAATGCATAAATTAACCAAAGATTTTTTAAGAAGGGGACATCTGCTAGACTCTCTCAAGAAGAATAAAAACATTGTTATGCCCCCCCGTTTGCCTTATGTGGAATTTATTAAATTAATGAAAAATGCAGAGTTTATTGCCACAGATGGGGGGTCAAATCAGGAAGAGACCTATTATCTTGGGCTGCCCTGTTTAATTTTAAGAAATTATACCGAAAGGATTGAAGGCCTTGGTGAAAATGTGGTTTTAAGTAAGAATGACCCAAAAATCATAAATGAATTTATTAGCAATTATAAGTCTTACAAGCGAAAACCCCCTGTTCTAAAAAAATCACCATCAAAGTTAATTGTTAATTATCTTTTTGGAATATAATAAATGAAATTATATAATGACTTTCTACTTACTTCGGCAAAGGTTATAAGATTTTCAAAAAGTCCAAGAGTAATAAAATACCTTCTTTACTTATTTGTAAAAGGGCGAAGAATCTCTACTAAAGGCGAGATTAGAGAAACAGGAAAAATCGTTTACTTAGATATTGGAAACTTTATCGACTATTGGGTTTTTATGGAAGGGTACTATGAGGGCGAGTGGTTAAAGTATATAAAAGGGTTGAACCTAGGGGGAACTTTTCTAGATATAGGAGCGCATATTGGTATTCATTCACTTTTTCTTAGTAGTAAATTTGATAAGATTTACGCATTTGAACCCGAAAGAAAAAATTTTGCCAAGTTAAAAAACCATATAAAGCTTAATTCGATAAAAAATGTTATATCGGTGAAGTGTGCTTTATCCGATTACAAGGGGTTTGCCAGACTTTATACTCATAAAACAGAGAATTGCGGCCATTCGCTGTTAATTAATTATCACGCCAAATTTCAGAGGGTTAGGATCGATACATTAGACAACTTTGTTCGTCAAAAGAGAGTTAAAGATATTAAGTTGATAAAGATAGACGTGGAAGGATCCGAAATTAATGTCCTAAGGGGGTCTAGAAAAGTTATAGATAAGTTCCATCCACTTATTTTTCTTGAACTGAACAAACCTGTGTTGGAAAATATTGGCAGTAGTGTGCAAGAAATATATAGCTTTTTAAGTAGTCGGTGTTACAACTGCTTCAGACTTGTTAGAGGTCGATTAAGAAAGTTAGGGTCTACGGCTTTGGACAAAGTATACTATGAAAATGTTTTATTTATCTACAAAAAGAAATGAGTAGGCCAACCATCAGTATTATTATTGCGACGTTTAATTCTGCAAAGACGTTACCTCTTGTTTTAGAATCGATCAAAAAACAGACCTGCCCGAAGTCAGAAACAGAAATATTGTTAGTTGATGGTGGTTCAGCAGACAAAACTATTTCTATAGGGAAAAAATTTGGATGTAAGATAATCAAAAACCCCAGAACAGAACCAGTTTATGGAAAGTTTTTGGGATATAAAAAGGCAAGAGGTAAATACATAATGTATTTGGATCACGATGAAGTTCTTTTAAATAAGAAAAGTTTGGAAAATAGAATTTTAGCTTTGAAATCTAACCCGAAAGTTAAGGCTATAG
>CAZBAA010000027.1:0-6265 GCA_964490095.1 uncultured Candidatus Saccharibacteria bacterium | reverse complement strand
AGTAGAATAGGTAAAAAAACAATTATAATGCCAGAAGGGGTAAAAGCCGAAATCCAAAACAAAACTATCAAAGTTTTAGGGCCCAAAGGAGAGCTGCAAATGGATTTTGAAAAGGAAATTCAAATAGGGTTGAAAGGAAATGAAATTTTAGTTTCTCCTCTTGGCAAAAACCCCTCAAAAAAAGCCAAATCCCTTTGGGGATTATACAGGGCTCTTATTGCCAACATGGTCCAAGGAGTCAGCAAGGGTTTTGAGAAGAAGTTAGAAATAGAAGGCGTAGGTTATAAAGCCGTAATTGACGGAGAAAATTTGGTTTTGAATGTAGGTTTTGTAAATCCGATTAAAATTAAAAAACCAGAAGGCATTAATTTTTTAGTAGAGAAAAACGTGATTACTGTCTCTGGTATCAATAAAGAAAAAGTTGGTCAAATTTCAGCTATAATAAGAAAAGCTAAAAAGGCAGAACCCTATAAGGGTAAGGGTATTAAATATCAAGGAGAAAAGATTAGAAGAAAAGAAGGTAAAAAAGTAGTTTCAGCAAAATAATGCAAGAAAGACAATTAAAGCGTAAAAAGCGCCACAGAAAAATAAGAAGAAGAATTCATGGCACCAAAAATAGGCCTCGCCTTTGCGTTTTTAGATCGTTGTCTCACATTTATGCTCAGTTGATTGACGATGATACGGCTAAAATTTTGGCTTCGGCCAGCTCAAAAGAAGTAAAAAATATGAGGACAACAAAAGATAATGAAAAAACAATGACCAAAAATCTGAAAGTCGCTTTCCAGGTAGGTAAATTAATTGCTCAAAAAGCAGTAAGCCAAAAAATAGAAAGAGTAGTTTTTGACAGAGGGGGAATCATTTTCCATGGTAGAGTGAAAGCATTGGCAGATGGAGCGAGAGAAGGAGGACTTATATTTTAATTTTTAATAATAAAGTATGGCAGAAGAAAAAAAAGCCGATTTTAAACCATTTGTTAGCAGTGACAGCGAATCATCAAAACCACGGGGTCCAAAACGTAGTTTTGTTAGAGGCAAAGCCAGAGTAGACGACGGATTTGAGTCAAAACTTTTGGACTTGGCTAGGGTTGTTCGTGTTACGGGCGGAGGCAAGCGTTTAAGATTTAGGGCTGTTATGATTGTGGGAGATAAAAAGGGTAAGGTTGGAATAGGGGTAGATAAAGGAAAGGATGTTGCTCAGGCCGTAGAAAAGGCTACTAATAGAGCAAAGAAAAATCTTGTTAGTATTGCTATCTTGGGTGGAACTATTTCTCACGAAGTGGAAGCAAAATCTGGGTCGGCTAGAGTTTTGTTAAAACCGCAGAGCAAAGGTAGGGGTTTGGTTGCCGGAGGGGCTGTAAGGTCTATTTGTGATTTAGTCGGCATAAAAAATATTTCTTCAAAAATTCTTTCAGGTTCTAAAAACAAACTTAATAACGCCAGGGCAACGATAGAAGCCTTAAAGAAATTAAAACAGTGATATTATGCAGATACACGAATTAAAGCCAAAACATAATTTAAAAAGAAAAAAAAGAATTGGCAGAGGAGGTAAAAAGGGAACTTATTCTGGAAGGGGAATCAAAGGCCAAAAAGCAAGAGCCGGTAGAAAATTGGTGCCAATCATTAGGGACTTGATTAAAAGATATCCCAAGCTAAGAGGATATAGGAGTTTTGTTTTAAAAAATAACCTAGCCGTTGTTAATTTGGATATTCTAGAAAAGATTTCAAAAACCGGAGACGTAATAAATCCCGTTAATTTGATTAAAAAAGGAGTAATTGGTAATATCAAGGGAAAAGCCCCGCAGGTTAAGATTTTAGGCAAAGGCAAACTGTCAAAGAAGTTGATTGTTGAAAACTGCAAGGTTTCAAAAACTGCTTTGGAGGCCATCAAAAAAGCCGGTGGCACAATTAAAAGTATTTATACTTAATACTCACGTGTGGTACGATAAAATACTTTTTCTTTTTAAAAATAAAGAACTCAGAAATAAATTTTTATTTATTCTTTTTCTGTTTGTTATCTTCAGAATAGCTGCCAATATACCTATTCCGGGCGTTGGCATAGAAGAATTAAGAAAGTTCTTTGCTCAAAATCAGGTTTTTGGTCTTTTAAATCTTTTTTCTGGCGGGGCATTAAGTAATTTTTCTATTGTGTTACTTGGTTTGGGGCCTTATATTACAGCTACAATTATACTCCAGCTTTTGACAATGATTTTTCCGGCATTGGAAAAATTATATAAAGAAGAAGGCGAAGCCGGGCGCCAAAAGTTTAATCAATATGCCAGGTTGGCAACAATTCCTTTAGCCGGCTTTGAGGGTTATGGCATATTAACCTTATTTCAAAGACAAGGGGTCATAGCTTCTTTGGAGCCCTTTTTGCTTATTAGTTCTGTATTAACCATTATGGCCGGAGCAATGTTTTTAATGTGGTTGGGTGAAATTATTTCAGAGCAAGGAATGGGTAATGGAATTTCTCTTTTAATCTTTGCTGGTATTGTTGCCAGTCTTCCGTCAAATATATTCCAAGTGTTTGTCACTTGGGATCCGGCCAAATTACCTTCATATATCCTGTTTTTTGTTCTTTCTTTGGTGATAATTGCCGGAGTGGTTTTGATCACAGAAGCTCGCAGAAATATTCCGGTTTCTTATGCAAAAAGAGTCAGAGGCATGAAAATGTACGGAGGAGTCTCAACTTATTTGCCCTTAAATGTTAATCCGGCTGGAGTAATTCCCATTATTTTTGCGCTTTCCATACTTTTGTTTCCGGGTATGATAGCCGGGTTTTTAGGTTCGAGCCCGGGCTTTATTGGCACTGCCGCCAATGCCGTAGGTTCATTTTTTAACAATGTTTGGATCAACGGAGCGCTTTACTTTTTATTGGTTATTCTCTTTACTTATTTCTATACAGCAGTTACCTTTGACCCAAAAACAATTTCAGAAAACTTGCAAAAAATGGGAGGGTTTGTCCCCGGAGTCAGACCCGGTAAATCCACCGCTGATTTTTTGCATTACATTTTAAATAGAGTTTTATTTACAGGCGCCGTTTTCTTGGGATTAATCGCCGTTTTACCTTCAGTCGTGGCCGGTCTTACCGGAGTTACCGGATTCGCCTTTTTAATAGGAGGCACTTCTCTTTTAATTGTTGTCAGTGTGGTTTTAGACACTTTGCGCCAAATTAGTGCCCAGCTCCAAATGCGAGAGTACGGCAATTTTTAAATAATTTTATTTTTATAAGTTTTGAGTCATAGAAGAATCCGCCTTTTAGCGGATTTTTTGTAAAGTGAAAGCCCTGCTTAGATAAAACCAAGCAGGGCTGGTGAAACGCCGAAGCAATGATGCGATTTAGTTCGCGAGTTGCTCGATTCTTCGATCAACGGACCGGATCATGCGACGAACCGGTTCCTGATGACCAGTGGCGAGGATGTCACGAAGATCAACGAGCTTCACTCGAACAAGAAACAACTCTCCTTCGTCGTTACCCTTCAAGGCGCGATTGACTCTCTTGATGAGATCAGACACGTTCGTGTCTTGGACTGGTTTGCTTTCAACTTGGCTAGACATAAAGCACCTTTCTTGTTTGGGTTATCTGAAACTCACCAAAAATGAACTGGCCTGATAATATCATAATAAAAAATTATTGTCAATAGCTTGTGGGTATTTGCCAAGTTTGTTATTATAGAGCATGTAATACATAACATGAAACAAGTAATTATTTTATTTGGTCCGCCGGGAGCCGGCAAGGGAACGCAAGCCGAACTCTTAGCCGATAAATTGGGTTACCATCATTTCGAAACCAGCAAGGTTCTGGAAGCAACTTTTAGA
Source organism: uncultured Candidatus Saccharibacteria bacterium (assembly GCA_964490095.1). GTDB lineage: Bacteria > Patescibacteriota > Minisyncoccia > Minisyncoccales > Staskawiczbacteraceae > JACPYG01. The sequence goes on along the minus strand of CAZBAA010000027.1, from coordinate 2,450 downwards.
GAAGAAAAGCCAGATAGGGTTTTTAAAATTGAAGGGCAAGATTACAAAGTTGAAGATGAAAAAAATAAATGGGAACAGGGCTTGCTTTGCAGTCCTCCTTTTGTTGTTTTTTTGACAATAGAAAAGATAAAAGAATTAGCCCAAATGAAAAAATCCATTATACTTTCGGGGTCACCGAGGAATGTTTTTGAGGCAGAGAGAGAAATACCTTTATTGAAAGGACTTTATGGCGAAAACAACATTAAATTTATTCTGCTTGAAATAAAGGCCGAGACGACAATTTTCAGGAATTCTAACAGAAAAATTTGCGAATTGATGCGCCATCCAATTTTATTTAACAAAGAAACAGAAAAACTAACACAGTGCCCATTAGATGGTTCTAAACTTGTTAAAAGAAAGGGGCTTGATGACCCAAAGGTAATAAAAAAACGTTTAGAGGTGTTCAGAGAGCAAACCTTTCCTGTCTTAGAACACATTAAAAAAGAAGGATTGTCTATTAGCAAAGTAAATGGAGAACAAACAGTTTCAGATGTGTTTGAAGATGTTTTAAAAGCAGTTAAATGATTAATATTAAAACACCCCAAGAAATTAAAATAATAGCAGAGGGCGGTAAAATTCTGGCTACCGTTTTAAAAGAGGTAGAAAAAACGGTAAAACCGGGAATTACCACTATGGAATTAGACAGGGCCGATGAGGACCTTATTTTAAAACAGGGAGCCCGCCCCGCTTTTAAAGGAGATGAAGGGTTTCCTTATTCTTTGTGTACTTCGGTCAATGAAGAAATAGTTCACGGACTTCCTTCAAGTAGAATATTAAAAGAAGGCGACATCATTGGCTTGGATCTGGGTGTTTTGTACAATGGTTACAATACCGATATGGCAGTGACAATTGCCGTTGGCAGTATTTCTTTTGAGGCGAAAAGATTGTTAATGGTTACAAAAAAAGCTCTTAAAAGAGGAATCAAAAAGGTAAGGCCGGGCAACACTTTAGGCGACATCGGTAATACCATTCAAAGGTATATTGAAGACCAGGGCTTTGGCGTTGTCAGAGACCTTTGCGGGCATGGTATTGGCAAAGGAATTCACGAAGACCCTAAAATTCCCAATTTTGGCAAAAGAGGAATTGGTTCAAAGCTTGTAGAAGGAATGGTTATCTGTATAGAACCGATGGTAACAATGGGGGACTGGCATTTAAAAAAATCCCAAGATGGTTATGGTTTTTCAACTAAAGACGGTTCGCTGGCAGCCCATTTTGAACACACCATAGCGGTTACCAAAAACGGGGCTAAAATATTAACAGAAATTTAGTATATGAAAATACTCATCGTAGCAAACTGGAAGTGTAATCCGACAACATTAAAAGAAGCCAAAGTTCTTTTTAATGGGATTAAGAAAAAAGTAAAATCAGGAAAAACGGAGGTTGTTGTTTGTCCGCCTTTTGTTTACTTGTCCTCCGTAGCCTTTGGCGAAGGAGGATTTACCTTAGGCGCTCAAGACTGTTTTTGGGAAGAAAAGGGAGCTTTTACCGGAGAAGTTTCTGCTTTACAGCTCCGTGATTTGAAAATTAAATATGTAATTATCGGCCATTCAGAGCGCAGAAAATATTTTAATGAAACCGACGAGCAAATTAACAAAAAAATTAAGAGGGCCTTATCTGCGAAATTAAAGGTAATCTTATGTATTGGCGAAACTCAAGACGAACAAAAAAGCGGTAAAAAATTAGAAGTTTTAGAAAAGCAAATTCGACAGGGTTTGCAGGGAGTTAGCGCCAAAGAGATTAAAAATATTGTTATTGCTTATGAACCGGTTTGGGCAATTGGAGCTGGTAATAATTGCTCTTTGGATCAGGCAGAAAGCTCTTTTTTATTTATAAGAAAAGCTACTTCAAATTTATACAACAGAAAAATAGCCAGCGATTTGAAAATTCTTTATGGAGGAAGCGTAACTAGTGCTAACGCGGTCTCTTACATTGAAAGCGCCAGGGCAAACGGGCTTTTGGTTGGCGGGGCATCGCTGAAAGCGGAAGAATTTATAAAAATAGTCAAAGATTCAGCCAGGTAAATTATTCACGATCGGGAATAATTTCCCTGGCTGGAATTTAAGGTAATTTGACAGAGCCGTCATTTTTTTATAACATAGATTATCGTGAATGAAGAAATTGTAAATAACGGATATTTTTATAGCCCCAGCAGGGGGAACCTAGAGTTCAAAGAGGTTATCAGAGAAATCTATAATTATATTAAGGAACAACCTGAATTCTTTTATGATATTGTAGTGGGATGCGATTCTCCGTCTTCTGATAAACCATTCTTTCCAATAGCTATTGTTGTGTTAAGAACAGGAGCCGGAGGCAGATTCTTTTTAAAGAAAATGCACTACCCCGATTCCTTTCTGAAGAAATTTGTTTACTGGAAAAATAGAATTTTACAGGAAGTTTATTTATCTTGTGAA
>CAZBAA010000026.1:0-6504 GCA_964490095.1 uncultured Candidatus Saccharibacteria bacterium | reverse complement strand
AACATTGGCTTCACCAGCCACCGCTCTGGCTAATAAAGTTTTACCAACCCCGGCCGCTCCCAAAAGCAAAACGCCTCGGGGAATTTTAGCGCCCATGGCCAAGTATTTTTTAGGGAATTTTAAAAAGTCAACTATTTCTGTCAGTTCTTCTTTGGCTTCTTTCAAGCCAGCTACATCCTTAAAGGTTATTTTGTCTTTTGAGTGGCCTTCTGCTCCGAAAATTCTGGCCTTGGCTCTGGTAAAGTCAAAAACCTGCACGGCTCCCGATTTTGCTTGTTTTATCATTGTCCAAAAGAAAAATCCGAAAACAACTAAGGGTAAAATGCCGAATATCAAAATGGGGCCAAGCCAAGACCAAACATTTTCTTTTTGCGGCACAACATCAATCTGGATTTTCTGCAAGTTATCTTTGTTCGCTCCCAAATTCACCAACAAGTCAGACAAAGTGGAATTTGATTCTTTCATAGAGAGGGCAGCGCTTTTATCTGAGTAGTCAATTGTTAGCTCATCCCCTGAGATTGTAATCTTGCTTATTTTGTTTTGGTTGATGTCTAAAACCAACTGTGAAATTGATATTTGATTTGGAGTTTTTTGGGGAATATAAAACAAACTAAAAACTCCTCCAACTACCAGCAAGATTATAACCACTGAAACAAAATTCTTCAGCAGAAGATTAATTTTCATACGCGTTCAATTTAACACAATTTTTTTAAGAAATCAAGAAATCATTGAGAGCAAAATAAAAAAGGCGTTAGCGGATATTCTACGAGAACATCATAACGCCCTTGATTCACTTCGCCTTTTGTTTGTTACTTTTTGATCTGGTCACGCAGAGACTTAATTTGGTTTTCTGCGTAACTGATCTGCAGGATCGCTCGGGTCAAGGGGTGAGAAACGCCTTCAAATTTTTCCCCTTCCGGGTACTCTTTCAGCAATCCTTGGAACAGCGGTTCAACGCGGTCGGGTAGTCCCTTCACCCTAATGACGTCTTTGTGGCGTTCCACCAAAAGTGGGATGCCCCAAACTTTGGTGCCGTTCCTGAGCGAAATCAGTCCCTGGTAATCCACTAAGGCAGTTCCATTTGCGCCTTCAAGGAAGAATTCGTCTTCTGCCGTGTCGGCGTTCTTTTTGCTCAAGGCGAGTTTTTCTTGGATAAGCTGTTCGCCATTTTCCTTGGTGAAAGTCAGCCAAGTTAACTTTCTCTTGAGCAGGTGCCATGTAAAGTGGACTTTTTTAACTTGAGCCTCGCTGAGACCCCTGTCAAAAAGGACTTTTGACGCTGGCGGTCTGTTGTATGCCAGAGATTTCGCTAGGACGAGCACTCCCAACGAGTTGGCGCGGGTGATTTCTCTTGCGAAAAAATCAATTCCCTGCCGCCAGTTGAAGTATCCAAACCCTTCCTTAGGATAGATTCTTCCGTCTCTGGTTGTGGACAGCGCCATAAATCCTCCGAACCACTGTCTGAAACTTCCTCCGGTTTCTTCTGAAATTTCAGGCGGGACATAAATCATCCCGCTACCATCTTCTTCTGCGGAGAGCAAACTCTCCTCTGAAGGTTGGTTTTTTGAAGCATGGCTTCGGAACCTTTCAATTCTTGTTGCGTTTTCGTTCTCCGCAACTTTTTGGACAAGTTCCGAGAAGACTTTTTCGCAAGCAATGAATTGCTTTTGGCGAAAGCATGCTTTGTCGGGGATTCTCCATCCCATACCGAATCCTTTCAGCGCTCCTTTTTCGTCGTCATCTTCGAGCAGCCCCATTTTCACGAGGTTGTTCAAATACTTGACTGCGTCTGGCAGGGTTTTTGTATCAGCATTCTTCAGCTGATAAAACAGATACTCAAGCCATGCCGTTTGACGGCAGAGCGGCACAGAATGGTCGAGAAATTTGTCGATGCGCCTGAATATCTCCTTTTCTCCTTTTTGAACTTCCGGTGCTAACCGGATTTGGTTTCCCGATTTTCGGGCTTTTTCCCGTACCGAATCCAGTTTAGGAAGATGGAGCTTGAACCATGCCTTCATGTCTTTGGCGGTTATTTCAGCTTCTTGAGATCTTCGCTCGTCATCTTCTGTAATGACAATCTCAATCTCGCTGAAATCGGTTTCGGGCAGTCCTTCAGAAGACTTAGCGTGCTTGAGTTGGATTCCGTTTTTGGAATCAATTTCAACCCAATTCCTATTACCTTTTGCCATGTTTGGCCTCTCTTTACTACGGGGTTTAATCGCGGCGAAGCGAATTTTAACGTACTGGCTGTATTATATCAAAGTAAAAAAAATTGTCAAGTGTTATCCTGACAATTTAGTAATTACTTTACTGGTGAGAAAATATGAAGCAGGGGTAAGTTGTTGTCATTCTTGTCAACGCATTGGTAGAGCCTTTCGCTTAAAGAATCTATACTGCCGACCATAATCATCACCTTTTTATTGTTTTTTTGTATTCTCTTGGCAAAGAGAACAAAATCCGCATCGCCGCTGCAAATACAAACGTGGGTAATATCAGAATTTATTTTGAGCATCATATCTCCAAAATTTCTGATTGAGCTGTCTACGGTGTCTATGTCTTCTCCCTCGGCAAAAAACCCTTGTTTTAAAATTTCTTCTAAGGGAATTTTTGGGCAACGTATTATCCAGCATTTTTGTTCTTGAAACAGGAATTCCAGGTTATGCAATGACCGATCTTCAGGTATAAATACGAAAAACCCCGTAATTTCCCCCGTTTGTTCCAGCCAATGCTTGAATTTTTCAAAAGCAACCGACAAAGAACCTTCTCCGATTTCGTAAACAGGGATATTCAAAATAATGTTTTCTAAATCTATTAAAACAATAATCTTGTTCATTTTTACTCCTAACGAGGTTAAGTTATTAAAGTGCAGGCTGTTTTATATTATATAACGCATCAGTGAAAATTTGTCAACTTAGCCGCTATTCTTTTATCGTTAATTTTAAGGTCATTCGGTGCTCTTTTGGTTCTATGAGAAGAATTTGAAAATTATAGGTTTTACCAATTTCTAAAGATTCTTCCATTTTCTTTTGCGAACCAAATTCTGAGATGTGGCACAACCCTCTGATTTTAGGCAAGACCTCAACAAATGCTCCAAACGGGCTAAATTTAATAACCTTCCCTTTGACGGCATCTCCTTTTTTATGTTCTTTCTCTATTTTCTCCCAGGGATTTTTTTTTAAGCTTTTTAAAGAAAGAAAAACTTGATTGTTGCTGATATTAATGATTTGGGCCTTTACAATCTCGCCAACTTTTACAACTTCGGATGGGTTTTCAACTAATTGCCAGTCCAGTTCTGAAATGTGAATTAGCCCTTCAATGCCGGATTCATCGGCAGAGGAAGGAAATTTTATAAAAGCTCCGAAGTCGGCAATGCCCGTTATTTCTCCTTGGACAACATCCTCCTTTTTATAGTCCTTTAGTATTTCTTTTACTTTTTCTTCTGTTTTTGCTTTTTCAGACAGAATCAATTTATTTTCCTGCGCCATTAAGTCAAGAATTTTTACTTCCAAAGTTTTGCCAATGAATTTTTGGAGCTCTTTCAGGATTTTTTGTTTGTCGGCATCGGCAACGCGAGGATAGTTTTCTGGTGAAAGTTGGGAAACGGGTAAAAAGGCGGGGATATTGTCTAAGCTTGTCAAAAGCCCTCCTTTGTTAACGCCCATTATTTTGACTTTTAAAATTTCACCCTTTTCTTTGATTTCCCTAAGTTTTTGCCAGCTTATTTCTTTGGTGGCGTCTTTCAAAGAGAGTTCTCTGTAGCCCTGGTCGTTTTCCAACTCAACTATTTTGGCGTAAATTTTATCTCCAATTTTCAAATTTTTTATCACATCTTTCACTTCATAAAATTCTCTGCCGAAAATTATGCCGGTGCCAAAAACTCCCAAATCAACAAAAAGAGATGAGCGGTCTCTGGCTACAACTGTTCCTTGGATTGTTGAACCAACAGTTTTTTCTTTTATCATAATATGTCTAATATACATTGTTGTTTATATTTTGCAACTGCGGGCAATTTATGATAGAATAAACAATATATTTTAACTATGGCAAAGATTAACTGGGCAGGGCAATCCTGCTTTCAGGTTTCGGTTTCTAATTCAAGAGACCATTCCGCCGACATTGTTATTGACCCATTTAGCGAAGAAATAGGGCTGAAAGTCCCTAATTTTTCTGCCGATATTTTGCTTGTTACTCATCAGCATCACGACCATAACAATATAAAAGCGGTAGGGGGAGCGCCGTTTGTAATATCGGGCCCCGGCGAATACGAAGTAAAAGAAGTTTTTATCAGAGGCATTGCCTCTTTTCACGATGACAAAGAAGGAAAAGAAAGGGGCCAAAATACAATTTACACAATTTTGGCAGAGGACTTAAAGTTTTGTCACTTGGGCGACTTGGGGCAGAAGCAATTAACGGACGAACAGTTGGAGAAAATAGGCAATGTAGATGTTTTGATGATTCCGGTTGGCGGCCAGTTTACTATTTCTTCGCAAGAAGCTCAAAGAATAGTTTCTCAAATTGAGCCTAAAGTTGTAATTCCTATGCACTATGAGTTGCCCAAGCTGAAAATAAAATTAGAAGGCGTCAGTAAATTTTTAAAAGCAATGGGTAAAAATTCTGTTACCCCGCAAGACAAGTTTATTATAAAATCCAGCACCCTGCCAAAAGACGGAACAGAAATAATAGTGTTAATGCCTTAAGATGAGTATTCGTGATTTTATAGCAAAGTTACGGAGTTTACCAAACAAACAGAAAAAGATTATTTTGTGGACAGTTGTTGCTATTTTAGGACTGGCAATGGGCGTTTTGTGGTTTAAAACTGCAACCTCAAGATTTACGCAAATAGAACAATCAGTGAAAAAGATTAATATTCCCTCAATTGAAGAAGTTAAATAACATGACAGATAAAAACGTAGGCAGAGTAAACCAAAGAGAAATAGTTCAAGAACTAAGGGAATCATACATTGACTATGCAATGTCGGTTATTGTGGCTCGCGCTTTGCCTGATGTGAGAGACGGATTAAAGCCGGTCCACCGCCGAATTCTATATGCTATGCACGGCATGGGGCTGACTCACGCAGCCAAGTTTAGGAAATCGGCTGCCGTAACTGGAGAAGTGCTTGGTAAATTTCACCCTCACGGCGACATAGCCGTTTACGACTCTATGGTCAGAATGGCGCAGGATTTTTCTTTGAGGTACCCATTAATTGACCCTCAAGGAAATTTTGGCAGTATTGACAACGACCCGCCGGCCGCCCAGCGTTATACAGAGTGCCGCTTGTCTCTTGTTGGGGAAGAAATGTTAAAAGACATTGAGAAAGATACGGTTGACTTTGTTGACAACTACGACGGCACAAGAAAAGAGCCGATGGTATTGCCTTCTCCTTTGCCCCAACTGCTCTTAAACGGCAGTTTAGGCATTGCAGTTGGCATGACCACCAACATTCCGCCCCACAACTTGCCAGAACTAATGGATGCTTTGGTCTATTTGATTGACCACCCCAAAGCCCAAACTCCTGACTTGTTTCAATTTATCCAGGGCCCCGATTTTCCTACAGGGGGAATGATTTACGACCAAAAAGAAATTATTTCTGCTTATTCGCAAGGCAAGGGGGCTATTGTAATGCGGGGCAAAGCTGATGTTGTTGAGGCCAAAGACGGCTCTGCTCAAATTGTAATTACAGAAATTCCCTACCAGGTTTCCAAAGCCGATATGGTGGAACAAATGGCCAATTTGGTTTCAGAAAAAAAGATAGAAGGCATTAAAGACATCAAGGACTTGTCAGACAGGGAAGGAATGCGAATTGTTATTGATGTGAAAAGGGGATTTCAGCCGCAAAGAATTCTTAACAGGATTTATAAATTTACCAATCTTCAGAAGACATTTCACCTAAACATGCTGGCTTTGGTTGACGGCATCCAGCCCAAAACCTTGGCCTTATCTGATGTTCTTTCTTATTTCTTGGCCCACAGAAAAGAAGTTGTCACCCGCAGGGTGAAATTTGATTTAGACAGGGCCAAAGAGAGAGCTCACATTTTAGAGGGGTTAACGATTGCTTTAAAAAACATTGACGCTGTCATCGCCGTAATCAAAAAGTCAGCCGACAAAGAAGAGGCAAAGGTTAATTTAATTAAAAAGTTCAAACTTACAGAGAGGCAGGCAGTAGCTATTTTAGAAATGCGGCTTCAGACCTTGGCCGGCCTTGAAAGAAAGAAAATAGAAGACGAGTTGAAAGAAATTTTAAATAAAATCAAAGAATTGACTATAATTTTAAAGAATCCGGAAAAATTAAAAGGCCTTGTCAAAAAAGAGCTCCAAGAACTTAAAGAAAAATACGGAGACAAGAGAAGAACAAAAGTTATGAAGCAAAAATTGGGAGAGATTACAGAAATTGATTTAGTTCCTTTAGAAGAAACGATTGTTACTTTAACCACCGGCGGGTATATCAAAAGAATCAACCCATCCACTTATAAAATTCAAAAAAGAGGCGGCAAGGGTATTATGGG